>JBAUTD010000476.1:0-29544 GCA_049582045.1 Burkholderiales bacterium | reverse complement strand
CGCCGGCACGGCGAGCCCGCCCGCGCAACTGCAGAGCGCGAGCGTTCCCGCGGCTGCGCCGGCGACGGGCCGCATCATGCTGCATTTTGACGCGGAATCCTGGGTCGAGATTCGAGACGCCTCCGGCAAAGTACTGCTGTCGCAGCTCAATCCGGCCGGCAGCGAGAAAGTTGTTCAGGGCACTCCGCCGTTCTCTGTCGTTGTCGGCAATGCCCAGCACGTGCAGCTGACGTATGACGGGCAAGCTTTCGATCTTGCGCCTCACATCAGGGTCGAAGTGGCTCGCTTCACGCTCAAATGACCTTGCGCGCGACTGCGGCGAGGCGCCGCCACTCGAGGCAGGTGCGGATCGGCGGTGTAGTGGTCGGCGGCGGTGCACCAATTGTCGTGCAGTCGATGACGAATACCGACACCGCGGACGTCGAGGCCACCGTCGCGCAGGTGCACGCGCTCGCGCAGGCCGGATCCGAGCTTGTGCGAATCACGGTCAACAGCCCGGAAGCCGCCGCTCAGGTGGCGTCGATCCGTGAGCGGCTGGACGCCATGGGTTGCGCGGTGCCTCTCGTGGGAGATTTCCATTTCAACGGGCACAAACTGCTGACGCAGTACCCAGAATGCGCGCAGGCGCTGGCGAAGTTCCGCATAAATCCCGGCAACGTCGGAAAGGGGGCCAAGCGCGACGAGCAGTTTGCAACCATGGTCGAGTGCGCGATTCGCTTTGACAAGCCGGTGCGCATAGGCGTGAACTGGGGCAGCCTGGATCAGGCCCTGCTGGCGAAGCTGATGGACGAGAACGCGGAGCGCACGGAGCCGCTCGACGCCGAAGCCGTGATGCACGAAGCGGTAGTTCGCTCGGCGCTCGATTCCGCGCGCCAGGCGGAGGCCTGGGGGTTGCCCGCGGACCGAATCGTCATCTCGTGCAAGATGAGCCAGGTTCAGGACCTGGTGAGCGTCTACCGTGACCTCGCGCGGCGCTGTGACTACGCGCTGCATCTCGGGCTCACGGAGGCCGGGATGGGATCAAAAGGGATTGTCGCCTCCACGGCGGCGCTGGCCCTCCTGCTGCAGGAGGGAATCGGTGACACGATCCGCGTTTCGCTCACGCCGGATCCGGGCGGCGATCGAACCCGCGAGGTGCAGGTGGCGCAGGAGATCCTGCAGACCATGGGCCTGCGCAGCTTCGCACCGATGGTGAGCGCTTGCCCGGGCTGCGGCCGCACGACCAGCACTTATTTCCAGCAGCTCGCGGGGCGCATAGAGGCCTACCTGCGGGCGCAGATGCCGCTCTGGCGGGAGCGCTATCCGGGAGTAGAGCAGATGCGGGTCGCAGTGATGGGGTGCGTCGTGAACGGCCCCGGCGAGTCCAAGCACGCCGACATCGGCATTAGCCTGCCCGGGACGAACGAGGTTCCGGTCGCGCCGGTTTACGTCGACGGCGAGAAGACCGTAACGCTCAAGGGCGAGCGCATTGCGGAGGATTTTCAGCAGCTGGTCGAGAACTACGTGGGCACGAACTTCGGTCCCGGGAGCCGGCGCCGTCGTCCGCGCGCCACGCAAGGCAAAGAGATTCCGGTCAAGGCGGTCTCCTGACCGCAGTCGCAAGCATGAGCGCCAACATTCAAGCCGTCCGCGGCATGAACGACATATTGCCCGATGAGGCTGCTTGGTGGCGCCATTTCGAGGCAACGGTGGAGGCATGGCTGGAGCGCTACGGCTACCGCAATATCCGCATGCCGCTGGTCGAGCATACGCAGCTGTTCCGACGCGCGATCGGCGAAGTCACCGACATCGTCGAAAAGGAGATGTACTCCTGGCGTGACGAGCTAAACGGAGAGGATCTGACGCTGCGCCCGGAGGGAACGGCTTCGTGCGTGCGCGCCGCGATCGAGCACAACCTGCTCTACGACGGACCCAAGCGACTCTGGTACGCGGGGGCAATGTACCGGCACGAGCGGCCGCAAAAGGGACGCTACCGGCAATTCCACCAATACGGGGTCGAGGCGCTCGGGCTGGAAGGCCCGGACGTCGACGCCGAGCACATCGTCATGTGTGCCGCGCTGTGGCGCGATCTCGGCCTGGAAGGAATCCGGCTCGAGCTCAATACCATCGGCTCGGCGGAAGAGCGCGCGCGATACCGCGCGGATCTCGTACGGCACCTGGAAGCGAACGTCGATCGGCTCGATGCCGACGCTAATCGGCGAATGCATACCAATCCGCTGCGCGTGCTCGATTCGAAGAATCCGATGGTACAGGAAGTGGTGGCGGGTGCGCCGGCCCTGATGGGATATCTCGGCGAGAATTCGATAGCGCATTTCGAAGGGCTGTGCCGGCTGCTCGCGGCCGCCGGCGTGCGGTACACGATCAATCCGCGCCTCGTGCGGGGGCTCGACTACTACAACCTCACCGTATTCGAGTGGATCTCGGATGCACTGGGCGCCCAGGGCACCGTGTGCGGTGGCGGGCGCTACGACGGACTGTTCGCTCAGATCGGCGGCAAGCCCGCGCCGGCGACGGGGTTTGCAATGGGCAACGAGCGACTGATCGCGCTGCTGCGCGACGGCGGCGGTGCGCCGGTGACCCGGCCGCCCGACGCGTATCTGCTTTCCCACGGCGACGGGGCGCAGGAATACGCTCTAACGCTTGCCGAAATGCTGCGGGCGGCGGGTTATGCCGTCGTGCAGCACGTCGGGGGCGGCAGCTTCAAGTCGCAAATGAGAAAGGCGGACGCGAGCGGCGCCTGGGCCGCGCTGATCGTCGGCGCAGACGAGATTCGCGACGGCGAAGTTTCGGTCAAGTTCCTGCGCAAGGCCGAGCCTCAGTATCGGATCGCAAGAGCGGGCGTCGTCGCGGCGTTCGCGGATGCATTGCACAAAGCAAGGACATAGCATGGCACTGGATCACGAAGAGCAGGAGCAGCTTGCAGCGCTGAAGGGCTGGTGGGAGGAACACGGCAATCTGGTGGTGGCGGCGATTCTGGCCGTCGCGATCGGCGTCGGCGGCTGGCGCGGCTGGAACTGGTACCAGAACAAGCAGTCGCTCCAGGCGAGCGCGCTGTACGAGATGCTCACCAGGGCGGTGCAGGCGAGCGACGCGAAGACAATGCGCGACGCGAGCGGCGCGCTGGCCGAAAGCTATCCGCGCACGCTGTACGCGTCGTTGGGCGCGCTGGTTGCCGCCCGCTACTACTTCGACCATCGCGAGCCGAAGGACGCCAAGGCGCAGCTCGAATGGGTGCTCGAGCGCTCGCGATCCGATGACCTGAAGGACCTCGCGCGGCTGCGTCTCGCCGCAGTGCTGCTGGACGAAAAGGCCTACGATCAGGCGCTCAAGCAGCTCGATGCGCCGCACAGCGACGCCTATGCGGCGCAGTATGCAGCGCTTCGGGGCGACGTGCTGGTGGCCAAGAGCCAGACCAAGGAGGCGAAGGCGGCATACCAGGTAGCGCTCGACAAGGCGGGCAAGAACGACAACGCGTTCCGCCAGAGCGTGCGCATCCGGCTGGAGGCGCTCGGCGGGTGACTATGACGCGGCAACTGTTCGCAGCGCTCGTGGCGGCCGCCACGCTGAGCGGTTGCGCGAGCTGGTTCGGCAGCTCTTCCAGCGGACCCAAGCCTGCGCCGCTGACGCCCATCAGCAATGCGCAGCCGGTACGGGTGCTATGGTCCGCGAGCGTCTCGGCCGCGGGCCCATTCGTCTTCAGCCCCGCGCTGGCGGGCGACGCCGTTTACGTCGCGGGCCGCGACGGGACGGTCGCAAGCCTGGACGCGGCCAGCGGCGAGACGCGCTGGAGTGTTTCGCTCGACGCGCGGCTCTCCGGCGGAGTCGGCAGCGACGGTCGGCTGGTCGTGGTCGCGTCCGACGAGGGCGTCGTGTTCGCGCTGAACGCGAAAGACGGCAGCGTACTGTGGCGCGCGCGGGTTTCGAGCGAAGTGCTGGCTGCGCCCGCCGTCGGCGACGGTCTGGTTCTGGTGCGCAGTGCCGACAGCCGCGTATTTGCCTTTGGCAGCGACGACGGAAAGCGACGCTGGGTATACCAGCGCGCGGCGGCATCGCTCATTGTTCGAGCCCCGGCAGGGCTGAGTATCGACGGGGATACGGCATTCGCGGGCTTCTCCGGCGGCAAGCTGGTCGCGATCGCGCTGGAAAACGGCGGGCCTCGCTGGGAGGCGACGGTAGCGGTTCCGCACGGTGCCACCGAGCTCGAGCGAGTCACGGACGTCGAGGGTGTGCCGGTGGTCGAGGGTCGCGAGGTATGCGCCGCAGCGTACCAGGGGCGTGTGGCCTGCTTTGACCGCCGCAACGGCAATCCGATCTGGTCGCGCGAAGTTTCATCCGTTACCGGCGTCAGCCTGGACGCGCGCTACGCTTACGTAAGCGACGACAACAGCGCGGTGTACGCGTTCGATCGCACCGACGGGCGCAGCGTATGGAAGCAGGACAAGCTCGCGAATCGCCAGACGTCGCTGCCGCTCCCGCTCGGAAGCGAGATCGCGGTTGGCGACCTGGAGGGTTACGTGCATCTTCTCGCCCGCGAGTCGGGCGCCTTCGTGGCGCGCTTCGCCACCGACGGCGGTCCGATCCGTGCCGCGCCGATCAAGCTACCGTCCGGGTTCCTGGTTCAGACCCTTGACGGCAGGTTGTACGCGCTCTCGCCTTGAAGTCGGTCATCGCGCTGGTCGGCCGCCCTAACGTCGGGAAGTCGACGCTATTCAACCGCATCACGCGCAGCCGGGATGCGATCGTGGTCGACGTCCCTGGGGTGACGCGCGACCGACACTACGGCGATGCCACGTTCGGCGAGCGCTCGTTCATCGTCATCGATACCGGCGGGCTGGAGCCCGGGGCGAGCGAAGGAATCTTCGTCGAAATGGCGCGCCAGGCGGAGCAGGCGCTGGCCGAAGCGGACGCCGTGGTCTTCGTTGTCGACGGTCGAAGCGGCCTGGTTCCGGCGGATCGCGAGATCGCTGCGCGCCTGCGCAAGCTCAAGAAGCGGATCTGGATCGCGGTCAACAAGTGCGAAGGGCTCGCCGCCGACACGGCGACCGCCGAGTTTCATGAACTCGGACTGGGCGCGCCGGCAGCGATATCTGCCGCGCACGGCGAAGGTGTGCGCGACCTCGTCGAGGCGGTGGTCGCCGAACTGCCGCCCGAGGAGGAAGCCGAAGCGGTGGACGAGGGCCATCCGCGCGTTGCGATCGTGGGGCGCCCCAACGTCGGCAAGTCCACCCTGGTAAACGCGCTGGTGGGCGAGGAGCGAGTCATCGCGTTCGATCAGCCGGGAACCACCCGCGACCCGATCGAGGTTCCGTTCGAGCGCGCCGGGCGGCGCTATACATTAATCGACACCGCCGGGCTGCGGCGGCGCGGAAAGGCGGGCGAAGCCGTCGAGCGCTTCTCGATCATAAAGACGCTGCAGGCCATCGAGGCCGCAAATGTCGCGGTGCTCATGCTCGATGCGGCGCAGGGCTTGACCGACCAGGATGCTCACGTTGCCGGCTACATACTTGAACGCGGCCGAGCGGTGGTGGTGGCGGTCAACAAGTGGGACGCTGCGGACAAGGAGGCGCGCGAGCGGATCAAGCAGGAACTGGCGTGGAAAGTCGGATTTCTCGGTTTCGCGGAGACGCATTTCGTGTCGGCGCGGGCCGGAAAGGGGCTGGGCGAACTGATGCGCTCGGTCGACGCCGCTTACGCCGCGGCCATGGCCAAGCTTTCCACTCCGAAGCTCACCCGGGCGCTCATCGCAGCGGTCGAGCAGCAGGCACCACCGCGCAAGGGCCTTATACGGCCCAAACTGCGCTACGCGCACCAGGGCGGAATGAACCCGCCGCGAATCATCATTCACGGCAACGCGCTGGATTACGTGCCGGACACTTACCGGCGCTACCTGGAGGGTCGATTTCGCAGTGCGTTCGGTTTGCGCGGCACGCCCCTGGCGGTCGAATTTCGGACGCGCGGAAACCCATATGCGCGCCGGCTAGCGGGGAAGAAGCGCTAAGTCGGACATTGTTGCCGGAGGCGGCCGGCAGAGATATGTTGTCATAAGACACATTGTTTGTGAGAGAATGTAGCTTATGACAACATACAGTCGTCGGAGTTACCACCACGGCAATCTGCGCGCTGCGCTGGTGCGCGCGGCAGGCGACATCCTCGACCAGAGCGGCGCGGCGACGCTCACGCTGCGGGAAGCCGCACGGCGCGCGGGGGTGTCCCACAGCGCGCCCTACCGTCACTTTGCCGATCGGGAGGCGCTCCTGGCGGAAGTCGTCGCGCAGGGCTTCATGCAGCTTGCTGCGACGCTGCGCGAGGCCGCGTCCGCGGGCGGGACCGAGGTGGCGCAGGCATACCTGCGGTTCGCCCTCGGGCACCCCAGTCGCTATCGGCTCATGTACGCAGGCGAGACCTCGCCTGCGCGCCGCGCGGATCTGGCGGAGCACTCCGCTCCGGTATTGCGCGTGCTGGCCGATTCGATTCCGGGCCTCGGCGACGCGGAGCTTACCCGGCGCGCCGCAACCGCTTCCTGGGCGCTGCTGCACGGCTTGGCAGGGTTGCTGCTCGGCGGCTACCTTGGGCGGCCCGCCCCCGATGCCGCCGACGCCGTGCACGAGGTGCGCGAAGTTGTCGGCATGATCCGCTTCGCGGCGAAGCCCGCGCCGGCGGCCTGAGCACGCGCCCCATGTCCGCCGGCCCGCGCCTGGCCGCGTTCTACTTCGCCTACTTCGCATACGTCGGGGCATTTACCCCCTACTTCCCCGTCTATCTCGCCGGGCGGGGGCTTCAGCCTGCGGAAGTCGCCACCGTGCTGGCGATGCCGCAGTTGGCCCGGGTGTTCGCGCCCACCTTCTGGGGCTGGCTCGCGGACCGCGCAGACGCGCGGCGCGCCGTGGTCGTCGTTTCGTGCGCGGCCCTCGTCGCGGGTTTTGCGGCGCTGCCATATGCACCGGACTTCCGCAGCATCACGCTGCTGGTGGCGACGACAAGCGTCCTGTCCGCTGGCGGCCTACCGTTGGTCGAGGCGATCACGCTCTCGGCCCTGGCCGGGCGCAGCGGACATTACGGCCCGATCAGACTTTGGGGATCGATCGGATTCATTGCCGCCGTGTTGCTGCTGGGCGCCTGGCTCGACGCTCATGCGGCTGCCGGCCTGACCGGGATTCTCTTAGGGCTTGCGCTCGCGGCGCTCGCGGCTTCCCTCATGCTGCCGCGCGCCTCCAGCGCGTCGCCTGGGGTCGCCAACGGCAATATTGCGAGGGGCGCTCGCGCGCCGGCTTCGGTGCGCGCACTGATAGGCGCCGGATTCTGCATGGCGGCTGCGCACGGCGCGCTCTATACGTTCTTTACCCTGCACCTGCAGCGCCTCGGCTACAGTGGCATGGCCATCGGTGCGCTTTGGACGCTCGGTGTTCTGGCCGAGATCGTCGTCTTCTTCTATCTTCCCTCCCTGTTCCGCCGCTTTTCGCTGTCGGCCATCCTGCTCTTCAGCCTGCTTGCAGCGGTGGTGCGATTCGCAGCAATCGGCTGGGCGGCGGGCTTTCTCGCCGTGCTCGTGGTCGCACAACTGCTGCATGCGGCAACATTCGGCGCCTTTCACGCTGCATCCGTGGCCGCGGTGCAGCGCCTGTTTCCGGCCACCGCGCACGCTCGCGGACAGGCGCTCTTTTCAAGCCTTGCCTACGGGGGCGGCGGCGCCGGTGGCGCGCTGCTTTCGGGCTGGGCATGGGAAGCGGGCGGGCCCGCGCTGACCTTCTCGCTCGCAGCCGGCGTGGCGGCGGTCGGCGCCACGCTCATGTTTTGGCTGCGGCCGGACCAGCTACACGACGCCTCGCGTGTGCGATAATTTGCAGCTTAAACCAGCCCTTTTCGCGCGCGAACACGCATGGCACAGACGCTTTACGACAAGCTTTGGAACAGCCACGTAGTGCACGTCGATGCCGACGGCACCGCGTTGCTCTACATCGACCGCCATTTGGTGCACGAAGTTACCAGCCCGCAGGCGTACGAGGGTCTGAAGCTCGCGGGCCGAAAGCCGTGGCGCTCGGGCTCGGTCGTCGCGACTGCCGATCACAACACACCCACCACAGGCTGGGAGCAGGGCATTGACGGCATCCGCGACCCGATCGCGCGGCTTCAGGTGGAGACCCTGGACAAGAATATGCGCGAATTCGGCGCCAAGGTCTATTTCCCGTTTCTCGACCGGCGCCAGGGCATCGTGCACGTCATCGGGCCGGAGAACGGAGCGACGCTGCCCGGCATGACCGTGGTCTGCGGCGATTCGCACACCAGCACCCACGGGGCGTTCGGCTGCCTGGCGCACGGCATCGGCACCACGGAAGTGGAGCACGTGCTGGCGACGCAGTGTCTGATCACCAAGAAGATGAAGAACATGCGCGTGCTGGTGGAAGGACCGCTCGCGCGCGGCGTTACCGCGAAGGATGTCGCGCTCGCAATCATCGGCCGCATCGGCACCGCCGGGGGAACGGGTTGCGCGATCGAGTTTGCGGGCAGCGCCATTCGCTCGCTGTCGATGGAAGGCAGGATGACCCTGTGCAACATGGCGATCGAGGCCGGCGCCCGCGCGGGCATGGTCGCGGTCGATGACACCACCATCCAGTACCTCAGGGGCAGGCCTTTCGCGCCCAGCGGCCCCGAGTGGGATCAGGCGGTGGCCTATTGGAGCATGCTGCGCAGCGACCCGGACGCGAAGTTCGACCGCGAGGTCGCGCTCGAGGGGCGTGCCATCAAGCCTCAGGTTACCTGGGGTACGTCGCCCGAGATGGTGGTGCCGGTGGACGAAACGGTACCCGATCCCGATAGGGAGAAAGACGCCGTCAAGCGCGAAGGCATCGAGCGCGCGCTCGTTTACATGGGCCTCAAGCCACGCACCCGGATTAGCGACATCAGGCTGGACAAGGTGTTCATTGGATCGTGCACCAACTCGCGCATCGAGGATCTGCGCAGCGCCGCGGCGGTGGTCAAGGGCCGGCGCGTGGCCGAGAACGTGCGTCTCGCGATGGTGGTGCCGGGATCCGGCTTGGTGAAGGCTCAGGCCGAGCAGGAAGGCTTGGACCGGATCTTCATCGACGCAGGTTTCGAATGGCGCGAGCCGGGTTGCTCGATGTGCCTCGCGATGAACGCGGATCGCCTGGAACCCGGCGAACGTTGCGCCTCCACGTCCAACCGGAATTTCGAGGGGCGGCAGGGCGACGGCGGGCGCACCCACCTGGTGAGCCCGGCAATGGCGGCCGCCGCGGCGATAGCCGGGCATTTCGTCGACGTGCGCTCCGGTTTCTAGCCACAGGGACAGGCGAACACAATGCAGAAATTCACGCGCCTGGAGGGTCTGGTCGCGCCGCTGGATCGGGCAAACGTCGATACCGACGCGGTCATCCCGAAACAGTTCCTCAAGTCGATCAAGCGCACCGGCTTCGGCCCCAATCTGTTCGATGCCTGGCGCTATCTCGACCACGGGGAGCCGGGGATGGACAACTCGCGGCGGCCGATCAACCCGGATTTCTTCCTGAACCTGCCGCGCTACAAGGGTGCGGAGATTCTCCTGGCGCGCAAGAATTTCGGCTGTGGATCGTCACGCGAGCACGCACCCTGGGCGCTGATCGACTACGGATTCCGCTGTGTGATCGCGCCATCGTTTGCCGACATCTTCTTCGGCAATTGCTACAAGAACGGACTGCTCCCGGTGGTGCTGAGCGAGACCGAGGTCGACGCGCTGTTCTACGAATGCGCCTCGTTCCCGGGCTTTCGCCTAGTGGTCGACCTCGAGCAGCAGACGGTGTCGACCGTCGACGGCTCGCGGAGATATCGGTTCGACGTTGATCCGTTCCGCAAGCATTCCCTGCTGAACGGTCTCGACGAGATCGGATTGACGCTGCAGCATGCGGACAAGATCCGTGCATTCGAAGCTGCGCGGCGCGAGCAGTTTCCCTGGCTGTTCAGGTAGGCCGCGATGAAGATCGCGGTCTTGCCGGGCGACGGAATCGGCGGCGAAATCGTTGCGCAGGCGCTCAAGGTCCTGCGCCGGCTCGGCGAAGACGGTCTGCGCCTGGAACTGGAGCAGGCGCCGGTCGGTGGCGCGGGCTACGAGGCCGCGGGCGATCCTCTGCCCGAAGCGACGCTCAGGCTCGCGCAGCAGTCGGACGCCATCCTGTTCGGAGCGATCGGAGGCCCGCAATACGACGCGCTGCCTCGCGACAAGCGCCCGGAGCGGGGGCTGCTGCGGCTGCGCAAGGAGCTCGGACTGTTCGCGAACCTGCGCCCTGCGTTGGTCTACCCGGAGCTTGCCGCTGCGTCCTCGCTCAAGCCGGAGATCGTCGCCGGCTTGGACGTGCTAATCGTGCGCGAACTGACTGGCGACATCTATTTCGGCGAGCCGCGCGGCATCGCGACCTTGGCCGGCGGCGAGCGCGAGGGCGTGAACACGATGCGCTACCGGGAAAGCGAGATTCGGCGTATTGCTAGGGTCGCCTTCGACGCTGCGCGCCAGCGCGGCAAGCGCCTGTGCTCGGTCGACAAGGCCAACGTGCTTGAGACTACCGAGCTGTGGAAGGAAGTGGTGACGGACGTCGGCAAGTCGTATCCCGACGTCGACCTGTCGCACATGTATGTCGACAATTGCGCGATGCAGCTCGTGCGCAAGCCAAAGCAGTTCGACGTCATCGTCACCGGCAACCTGTTCGGCGACATCCTTTCGGACGAAGCATCGATGCTTACGGGGTCGATAGGAATGCTGCCATCGGCTTCGCTCGACGCGGACAACAAGGGGTTGTACGAGCCGATCCACGGCTCGGCGCCGGACATTGCGGGAAAGGGCGTCGCGAACCCGCTGGCAACGATTCTTTCGACCGCCATGATGCTGCGCTACTCGCTTGGCAATGAGCAGGCAGCCAGCCGCGTCGAGCGGGCCGTGCAGCGGGTGCTGCGCGAGGGCTGCCGCAGCGCGGATATTCACACGCCGGGAACGCGGTTGGTGGGCACAAACGAAATGGGCGACGCGGTGGTCGCCGCCCTTTGAGGGAAGGACCATGTTGAGGGTCGGTATCGTCGGTTGGCGCGGAATGGTGGGCTCGGTGCTCGTGCAGCGCATGCGCGAGGAGCGCGACTTCGATCATATCGACCCGGCATTCTTCTCGACTTCTCAGGCCGGCGTCGCGGGCCCGCACATTGGGCGAGACGCGGGCCCGGTACAGGACGCGAACGACGTCGCGGCGCTCAAAGCGCTGCCTGTGATCGTTTCCTGCCAGGGTGGCGACTACACCAACGACGTGTACCCGAAGCTGCGCAATGCTGGATGGAATGGTTACTGGGTCGACGCCGCGAGCGCGCTGCGGATGAACGACGATTCGGTGATCGTGCTCGATCCGGTCAATATGCCTGTCGTCAAGGACGCGCTGGTCAAAGGTGGGAAGAACTTCATCGGGGGCAACTGCACGGTCAGCCTGATGCTGATGGGAGTGTCCGGCCTGTTCCAGCACGATCTGGTGGAGTGGATGACGAGCATGACCTACCAGGCAGCATCCGGCGCGGGCGCCGCGAACATGCGGGAACTCGCGCAGCAGATGGCGCGCGTCGGCGACAGCGCGAGGAATCTGCTCGCCGATCCCGGTTCCAGTGCACTCGATATCGACCGCGAGGTGACCGCGGCGATCCGTGCCTCGAGCCTGCCCAAGGCGAACTTCGGACACCCGCTCGCCGCCAGTCTGCTACCCTGGATCGACAAGGACCTCGGCAACGGCCAGAGTCGGGAAGAGTGGAAGGGCCAGGCGGAGACCAACAAGATCCTAGGCCGTGAGGGCAGGCCGGTGCCGGTGGACGGAATCTGCGTGCGTATCGGGGCGATGCGCTGTCACAGCCAGGCGCTTACGATCAAGCTGCGCAGGAACGTGCCGCTGGACGAGCTCGAAGGGATGATCGCCGAAGCCAACGAGTGGGTGAGGGTCGTTCCGAATCGGCGCGAGGAGTCGCTCGCGGAGCTCACGCCGACGGCGGTCAGCGGCAAACTTTCGGTGCCTATCGGGCGCTTGCGCAAGCTGCCGATGGGCGGAGATTACCTCGCCGCCTTTACCGTCGGGGACCAGCTTCTGTGGGGCGCGGCTGAGCCGCTACGGCGTATGCTTCGCATATTGCTTGATTCAGGCGTTGGGCGGTGAGATCGCGTACTCTTGCCCCCGGGCATCGAAGAGGCAGAATTTCATAGCAAGTTCCGGCGCAAAGGTGAAAGAATCGAGAAAATCTCTCAGCTTGCAAGCCTAACACCATGATGTTATTTTACTTGGGGACCGCAAATTGAGTCAGGGTGGGACCGTGGGCAGATCCATCACAATGAGAATTTTCGCCGCGGCGCTTCTGGCCGTTCCCTTGCTCGCGCACGCTGTCGGCTTGGGCAGTTTGAAGGTTCTCTCGGCGCTGGGGCAACCTCTGAACGCCGAAATCCAGATTGTCTCCGAGCATACCGGCGAAATGGACTCGGTGACCGCTCGGCTGGCATCGCAGGATGCGTTCCATCAGGCGGGGATCGATTTCAATCCGGTGTTGCTCGGAATGAAATTTAACGTCGAGCGGCGCGAGGGCAAGCCGATCCTCAAGCTCACCACCAGCCAGCCGGTCAATGAACCGTTCCTGGACATTCTGGTGGAGCTGCAGTGGGCGAGCGGGCGCCTCGTGCGCGAGTACACCTTCCTGCTCGATCCTCCGGAATACAAGGCGACGCAGGCGATCACTCCTGCGCCGTCGGTCACGCCGGCGCAAGAGCCTGCGCGGGCCCCGGCGGCTGCGGCGCCGGTCCAAGAGCGGCCACTTGAAGCGGCCCCGACTCCCGCACCTGCGGTGACGCCGACTCCTGCTCCTGCGCCCAAGCCGGCGGCAGCGCCCGAAGCCAAGCCCGCGACGCGTGAGGTGAAGAAGGGGGACACATTGGGTGAGATCGCGCGCGAGAATTTGGCGCACGGAATCACATACAACCAGATGCTGATCGCGCTCTACCGCGCAAACACGGACGCGTTTATTCGCGACAACATCAACCTGGTTCGCGCAGGGCGGATCCTGGACATCCCGGACCACGACACTGTCGCGGCGATCGACCCTGAGGACGCCAGGAGACTCGTTCGGTCGCAAATGGCCGACTTCGCGGCTTATCGCCGTAAGCTCGCGGCCGCGGCACCGGAGACGAGCGCCGCGGCGGGAGAGCGCGCCGTCAGCGGGCGCATTGGCGCGACTGCGGAACCGGCCGCGCCGGCCGCGGAGAAAGACCAGTTGAAGCTGTCGAAGGAGGATAGCGGGTCCGGTCCGATGTCGCGCGCGGCGCGCGAGGACGACAAGGCGGCGCGCGAGCGGGCGCTGCAGGAGGCGCAATCCCGCGTTACCGAGCTTGAAAGGAACGTCAGCGACCTGCAAAAACTCGTCGAACTGAAAAACAAGGCGCTCGAGGTAAAGAGCAAGGAACTCGCCGATTTGCAGCAGAGGGCCGCCGCCGCGCCGACCGCGTCCGCGCCAGCCCCTGCTCCTTCCGCGGCACAAGAGCCCGCAGCAGCGCCCGCCCAATCAGCCCAAGCGCCCAAGCAGATGGCAGCGCCGGCCAAACCGGCGGTAGCGCCGGCGCCCAAGCTGGCGCCCAAACCTGCGCCGAAGGCAAAGGCACCTCCGCCGCCGCCTCCGAGCATGCTCGATGATCTGCTCGACAATCCAACGACTGTGGGTGGGCTGGGCGCGGTGCTCGTGCTGCTGCTCGGTTACGGCGCCTGGGCATGGCGCCGCAAGAAGAAGGCGGCAGCCGGCCGTCAGGACGGCTCATTCGGCGCCGGCGGCGCTGCTTCGGTCTTAAGTGTCGCCGGGACGCCGTCCGTACGCGCGGACGCGGCCAGCCAAGCGTCGGTCAGTCAGTCGAGCGTCGGCGGCATGGAGGCAGACGAGGTCGACCCGATTGCGGAAGCCGACGTGTACATGGCGTATGGGCGCGATGCGCAGGCCGAGGAGATCCTCAAGGAGGCGCTACAGAAGGACGCAAAACGCCCGGCAATTCACTCCAAGCTGCTGGAGATCTATGCCGCGCGGCACGATGCGACGGCGTTCGAGCGGACCGCGCGCAACCTCCAGGCGCTGTCTGGCTCGGGTCCGGAGTGGGAAAAGGCCGCGGCACTCGGTCGCAGCATCGATCCGCAAAACCCTCTCTACGGCGGCGCGGGCGAAGCGAGGGAGATTGCCTCGGCCCGCGCTCCGGATACCGGCGTCGAACCGGCGCCTGTGCCAAATCTGGATTTCGACCTGGACGCGGCCTCTACTCCCGTAAGCCCCGACATTCCGCTGGATGTGGGCGAGAGCGAAGAGAAAGAGCCAGCTCCCTCGGCGCTCGACTTCGACATCGGTTCGAGCACCAACACGATGAAGGGGGGCGACTTCGCCAAGGGCGGGACCCTGATCATGGACAGGAACGTCGAACCCAAACCGGAGGAGCCGGCAGGGCTCGATTTCGACCTCGGTTTGGGCGGGGGAGAGGCGCAGAAAACGGCCGATAGCGGCGGCATCGAGTTCGAGACCCCGACGAAGCCGGAACCGGCGATCTCGGCCGCCGATACACTGGGATCGATGGACTTCAACCTGGATCTCGATACCGCCGACACCAAGCCCATGCCTGCGCCATCCGCGGAGCCGGCGCCACTCGACCTTTCCTCGATCAGCCTTGACCTCGGCGCGCCGGGAGAAAGTCCGGCCCCGTCCACGAGCACGGACCCGAAGTGGCAGGAAGTGGCCACCAAGCTCGACTTGGCCAAGGCCTACGAGGAGATGGGCGACAAGGACGGCGCGCGCGAGTTGCTGAACGAAGTCGTGAAAGAAGGCGACAGCACGCAACAAAGCCAGGCCAAGCAGATGCTCTCCAGCCTCGGCTGAGAGCAAACCACCTACAATTAGCCACCGGTCGCGCCTCCTGTGCGGCCGGTGGCTAAACTTTTTCCGGCATGCGAATCGCACTCGGCATCGAATACGACGGCAGCCGGTTCCTGGGTTGGCAGACCCAGCCCGGCGGCGGAACGGTGCAGGACGTCTTGCAGACGGCGATGGCGGTGATCGCCGGCGAGGACGTGAAAGTCACCTGCGCGGGACGGACTGACCGGGGAGTGCACGCGTGCGAACAGGTGATCCACTTCGATCCTCCCGCGGCGCGTCCGGATACCGCCTGGGTGAGAGGCGTAAACGCGATGCTGCCCGACTCGGTCGCGGTGCTGTGGGCGCGACCGGTCGACGACGCGTTTCATGCACGCTTCAGCGCGATCTCCCGCAGCTATCGATACATACTGCTCAATCGCCAGGTACGGCCCGCGCTGGCCGCTCGCCACGCCGGTTGGTTTCATCGTGCGCTCGACGTGGAATCGATGCGCCTTGCGTCCGAGTTCTTCGTCGGCGAGCACGATTTCTCGGCGTTTCGCTCCGCCGAGTGCCAGGCCAAGTCGCCGGCGCGGCGTGTGATCAGACTCGATATCGAATGCAGCGGCGAGCGCATCGACTTTCTGATCAGCGCAAACGCATTCCTGCACCACATGGTCCGCAACATCGTCGGCACGCTGGTATACGTCGGCATGGGAAAGTATCCGCCCGCCTGGGTAGGCGACGTGCTGGCGTCGCGCGAGCGTGCGCTTGCCGCGCCGACCTTTGGGCCAGAGGGCCTATATCTCGAAGCCGTCGATTACGGACCTCAATGGGCACTGCCGACAGGACGCCGGACGCCGGCCTCGTTGCCGGTCGAACTCTGAGCGATGCGCACCCGGGTGAAGATCTGCGGCATAACGCGCGTCGAGGACGCGCAGGCCGCGTGCGAAGCCGGGGCGGACGCGATTGGGCTCGTGTTCTATCAGCCCAGTCCGCGCTTCCTCGCTATCGAGCGCGCGCGCGCCTTGCGCGACGCGCTGCCCCCGTTCGTCACACCGGTTGCGCTGTTCGTCGATCCAAGCGCGGAGGAGGTCGAGCGCGTGATCGATCGGGTGCGTCCGGGAGCACTGCAATTTCACGGCGACGAGCCGCCCGGGTTCTGCGAGCGATTCGGACTTCCCTATTTGAAGGCCTGTCGCGTGAGGGAAGGTGTCGATTTGCTAGAATACCTGCGGCCTTACATGCGAGCGAGCGGCTGGCTGGCGGACGCCTATGTCGAGGCGTACGGCGGCACGGGAACAAGCTTCGACTGGTCCGTGGTTCCTCGCCAGCGACCTCGCCCGTTAGTCCTTTCGGGCGGCCTGACGACCGAGAATGTTCGCGACGCGATCCGTCGCGTCCGGCCATGGGGGGTAGATGTTTCGAGTGGCGTCGAGTCCGCCAAGGGCATCAAGGACTCGGTCAAGATGGCGGCGTTCATGGCAGAGGTCAGAAATGCAGATGGATGAGCTTCCCGACGCGCGCGGACACTTCGGTCCGTACGGCGGCGTATTCGTCGCCGAAACCCTAATCCACGCGCTCGACGAACTGCGGGAGGCGTACGAGCGCTGTCGTAGGGATCCTGCGTTCATGGCGGAATTGCGCTATGAGCTGAAGCACTACGTCGGCCGTCCGAGCCCGGTGTACCACGCCAAGCGCCTGTCGCAGAAGTACGGCGGCGCGCAGATCTACCTCAAGCGCGAAGACTTGAATCACACCGGTGCGCACAAGATCAACAATACGGTTGGCCAGGCGCTGCTCGCACGCTACATGCAAAAGCCGAGAGTGATCGCGGAAACCGGCGCTGGGCAGCACGGAGTCGCCAGCGCGACGGTAGCAGCGCGCTACGGCATGGAGTGTGTTGTCTACATGGGGTCCGCGGACGTCAAGCGCCAGGCGGCGAACGTGTATCGCATGAAGCTCCTCGGCGCTACCGTGGTGCCGGTCGAATCCGGCTCCAAGACGCTGAAGGATGCGCTGAACGAGGCAATGCGCGACTGGGTGACGAACGTCGAAAATACCTTCTACATCATCGGCACAGTCGCCGGACCGCATCCGTATCCGAGCATGGTGCGCGACTTCCAGGCCGTGATCGGAGAGGAATGCCTGCAACAGATGCCGGAGATCGCGGGGCGCCAGCCCGACGCCGTGATCGCCTGCGTAGGCGGCGGCTCGAACGCGATGGGTATCTTCCATGCCTACTTGCCCGACAAATCGGTGCGGCTGATCGGCGTCGAAGCGGCGGGGGAGGGGCTCGCCACCGGCAAACACGCGGCGTCCCTGTGCGCGGGCACGCCGGGCATACTTCACGGCAACCGTACATATCTCTTGCAGGATGCCAACGGCCAGATCATCGAGACGCATTCCATCTCCGCCGGCCTCGACTACCCGGGCGTCGGGCCCGAGCACGCCTGGCTTAAGGACAGCGGCCGCGCCGAGTACGTCGCGGTGACCGACGTTGAGGCGCTTCAGGCATTCCACGAGCTGTGCCGTCTGGAAGGAATCATTCCGGCGCTCGAGTCGAGCCACGCCGTCGCGTATGCGACCAAGATCGCGCCGACGCTCGCCCGCGACGCGATTCTGCTGGTCAATCTGTCCGGACGCGGCGACAAGGACATGCATACCGTCGCTCAACGTTCGGGGATCGTGTTCTAGCGATGTCGCGCATCCAGTCCCGTTTCGCATCGTTGCGCACGCAGCACCGCAAGGCGCTGATACCGTACATTACGGCCGGCGATCCTGTTCCGACCCTCACGGTGCCGCTGATGCGGGCCCTAGTGGCGGCTGGGGCGGACATTCTCGAGCTGGGGGTGCCCTTTTCGGATCCAATGGCCGACGGGCCCGTGATCCAGCGTTCGGCCGAGCGCGCCCTGGCGAACGGCGTCGGCCTTGCAGACGTGATCGGCATGGTGCGCGCGTTTCGCGCCCAGGATCCGGACACTCCGGTCGTCCTGATGGGCTACGCCAACCCGATAGAGGCAATGGGCGAGGAGAAGTTTCTCGCTGCGGCGGCGGGCGCTGGCGTCGACGGCGTGATTGTCGTGGATTACCCGCCGGAAGAGGCCGCGCAGTTCGCTGCGCTGGCCAAGGGCAAGGGAGTCGACCCGATCTTCCTTCTTGCTCCGACTTCCACCGCGAACCGGATCCAGGAGGTGGGGCGCGTAGGCGCGGGCTACTTGTACTACGTCTCCCTTAAGGGCGTAACCGGCGCCGCAAGCCTCGATCTTACGGACGTTGCTAACCGCATCCCGCTGATTCGCGCGGCCACGCAACTGCCGATCGGCGTCGGATTCGGCATACGTGATGCGCAATCCGCGCGGCGCGTCGCTGAGATTGCCGACGCTGTCGTGATCGGAAGCCGGATCATCCAGGAAATCGAGGCTGCGGGCCCCGAGCAGGCCGTCGCGCGCGTGCGGGACCTGATCAGGCCGATCCGCGCGGCGCTCGACGCTTGAACCGGATTGGCGAGGCGAGGCACGAATGAGTTGGCTGCAGAAGCTTCTCCCACCCAAGATCCAGCGCACCGAGCGCGGCGCGCGCAAGACGGTGCCCGAGGGATTGTGGACCAAGTGCCCGGCGTGCGACGCGGTGCTCTACAGCACGGATCTGCAGAAGAATCTGAACGTATGCCCGAAGTGCGGGCACCACGAGCGACTCGATGCGAGGGCGCGGCTGGATGCCTTGCTCGACACCGAAACGCGGTTCGAGATCGGCGCCGAAGTGCTGCCGGTGGACAGTCTCAAGTTCAAGGACTCCCGAAAGTATCCCGAGCGGCTGTCCGAGGCGCAGGAGCAGACCGGGGAGACAGACGCGCTCGTGGTCATGCAGGGAGCGATCAAGGAAATCGGGGTGGTTTGCGCCGCATTCGAGTTCGAATTCATGGGTGGCTCGATGGGCTCGGTCGTAGGTGAGCGCTTTGTTCGAGGCGTGCGCGTCGCTATCGAACAGAAGCTGCCGTTCATTTGCGTTTCGGCTTCGGGCGGAGCGAGGATGCAGGAAGGCCTGCTGTCGCTGATGCAGATGGCAAAGACCACCGCCGCGCTCACCGACCTCGCGGAGCGCAGGCTGCCGTTCGTGTCGGTGTTGTCCGACCCGACCATGGGCGGCGTGTCGGCGAGCTTCGCGATGATCGGGGACATCGTGATTGCGGAGCCGAAGGCACTGATCGGCTTTGCCGGCCCGCGCGTCATCGAGCAGACCGTAAGGCAGAAGCTTCCGGAGGGGTTCCAGCGCGCCGAGTTCCTGCTTGAAAAGGGCGCGATCGACATGATCGTCGACCGGCGCCAGCTGCGCGACACGCTCGCCTCCCTGCTGGGGATGCTTCAGGGCTTGCCGGCCGAGCAGCCGGCCTGACTCGGCGCCCCGCATCGTTTTCCGTCGTGGCGTCCCGCACGCTCGCCGAGTGGCTGCAGTACGTTGAGCGGCAGCATCCGCAGCCGATCGCGCTCGGGCTCGAGCGTGTGGCTCGAGTACTGGCACGTCTGGCCGTGCGGTTCGAGTGTCCGGTGCTCACTGTGGGCGGCACGAACGGCAAGGGCTCGACCTGCGCGATGTTGGAGTCCATATTGCAGGCGGCCGGATACCGGACCGGCCTGTACACCTCGCCGCACCTCGTGCGCTACAACGAGCGCGTACGGGTCGACGGCCGCGAAGCCGGGGATGACGCGCTGTGCGACGCATTCGCGGCGGTAGAGGCGGCGCGGGACGACGTTGCGCTGACCTATTTCGAGTTCGGTACGCTGGCGGCGCTCTGGCTGTTCGCGCAAGCTCGTCTGGAGGCCGTTGTCCTCGAGGTGGGTCTAGGCGGCCGTCTGGACGCGGTGAACGTGCTCGATGCCGATTGCGCCGTACTGACAAGCATCGGCATCGACCATGTTGAATTCCTCGGCGCCACGCGCGAATCGATCGGTCGGGAGAAGGCGGGCATATTTCGCCGCGGCCGCGCCGCGATCGTGGCGGATCCCTCGCCGCCGCATTCGGTCATGGAAGTCGCGCGGGAGGTGGGCGCGCGCCTGCTTGTGCTGGGACAGGACTTCGGCTTTGCGCCGGAAGACGGGCAATGGCGCTATTGGGGACCGGCCGGGACGCGCGCCGGGCTTGCTTATCCTGCGCTTCGCGGCGGGCTTCAGCTGCGCAACGCGGCGGCCGCAATGTGCGCCCTCGACAGTCTGCGCGAGCGCCTGCCGGTGGGTATGCAGCACGTCCGCCAAGGCCTGGCCCAGGTCGCGCTCGCGGGGCGGTTCCAGGTTCTGCCGGGGCGGCCACAGGTGATCCTCGACGTCGCGCATAACCCGCAAGCGGCGCAGGGTCTGGCGCAGGACCTGGCCGGGAGCGGATTCGCTCGCGAAACGATCGCGGTACTGGGCATGCTGCGGGACAAGGACATCGCTGGCGTGGTGCGGGCGGTTGCGCCGCGAGTGACGCGCTGGCACCTTGCGACGCTCGGCGGCGAGCGCGGAGCGACCGCAACCGAGCTGGCGGCGATCCTGGTTGCCGAGAAGGTATCGATTCCCGTCGCGCAGCATGCCTCGGCGACGCTGGCGTTCGCTGCGGCGCGGGAAGAGGCAGGCGAGAATGATAAAATTATCGTTTTTGGGTCATTCCTAACGGTCGGCGAAGTGATGGCGTATCTCGAAGCGGTCCGCGGCGACGCGCGCAGCCATGGCTGAGGCGCAGGACGTCAACACGCTCAAGCGTCGCGGGCGCAGGCGCCTGGTCGGCGCCGTCGCCCTGGTGTTGCTCGCCGTGATCCTGCTGCCGATGGTGTTCGACTCCGAGCCGAAGCAGGCGAACGCGCCCGTCGATGTGCGCATCCCGAGCGAGGATACGAAATTCGCACCCAAGCTTCCGGCGCCGCCGGCGCCGCAGAAGTCCGAAAAGCCTGCGCAACCCCCTTCCGTCCAATCCGCCGCAACGCCGCACAAGGCAACCGAGAGCACGCACAAGGAATCGCCCCCCACGCCCAGCGCGGCTGAACGGGCGCGCGCGGAAGCGGCGCTTGCCGGCATCGAGTACGTGGTGCCAGTTGCGGCGCTGGCGGATTCCGATCGGGTCAAGGAGCTCACGTCGCGCCTGGCCGCGGCCAAGCTTCCCTACTACACGGAGCGGATCGCCACGGACAAGGGCAAGGTGACCCGCGTGCGCGCCGGACCGTTTACGAGCCGGGAGGCCGCGGAGAAGGCGCATGCGAAGCTAAAGGGCCTTGGACTCAAGCCCGGAAACGTCACCACCAAGTCCTGATGACTTGGCTGGACTACGCCGTGCTCGGCGTGATCGGGGTCTCGGTAGTGTGGGGCCTGTGGCGCGGTCTCGTGCGCGAGGTCATCTCGATCGCCGGATGGGTCCTTGCGTTCGTCGCTGCATACCTTTTCGCCGCGCCCCTCGCGGGCGCCTTGCCGCGGGCGATTCCCACGCCGGAATTGCGCATGCTGACGGCTTTCATGTGCGTCTTTATCGCCGCGCTGGTGATCGCGACGCTGTGCGGCCTGTTGGTGTCAAAGCTTGTAAAGGCCGCGGGTCTGGGCGGCCTGGATCGCGTGCTCGGTTCGTTCTTCGGCCTGGCGCGAGGGTTGCTCATCGTGCTGGCGTTTGCGCTCGTGGCGGGCTTGACCGCAGTCCCGCGGCAGGGATATTGGCGCGATTCGGTCAGCGGCGCGCCCATGGCCCGCACGGTCCTGGCGATTCGGCCCTGGCTGCCGCCGTCGTTGGCCACCCGCCTGCGCTATCATTGAGGCCCGAACACCGGTAGGCGGCCCCTATGTGTGGCATTCTCGGAATCGTCGCGCGTTCGCCCGTCAACCAGCTGCTTTACGACGGGCTGCTGTTGCTGCAGCACCGCGGCCAAGACGCCGCCGGGATCGTCACCAGCGAGGGCAAGACCTTTCACATGCAAAAGGGCAACGGCATGGTGCGCGACGTATTCCGCACGCGCAACATGCGCTCGCTGCCCGGAAACGTCGGAATCGCGCACTGCCGCTACCCTACCGCGGGCTCGGCTCGCAATTCGGCCGAGGCCCAGCCGCTCTACGTCAACTCGCCGTTCGGGATCGTCCTCGGCCATAACGGCAATCTGACCAACGCCGATCAGCTCAAGGACGAGATGTTCCGCCAGGACTTGCGGCACATCAACACGAACTCCGACTCCGAGGTGCTGCTAAACGTGCTTGCGCACGAGCTGGAGAAGACCTCGGTAAAGCTGCGGCTGGATCCTCAGACCATCTTTGCCGCCGTGTCGAACGTCCACCGGCGCTGTCGCGGCGCATATGCGGTGATCGCAATGATCTCGGGGTACGGCGTGCTGGCGTTCCGCGATCCCTACGGAATCCGTCCCGCGGTGATCGGGTACAACGAAACCGAGGGCGGCACGGAGTACATGGTTGCATCCGAATCCGTTGCGATCGATTCGCTCGGCTTCAAGGTGCTGCGCGACGTGGCGCCCGGCGAGGCCGTCCTGATAGACGAGGACGGAAACTTCTACAGCCAGCAGTGCGCGCCGCGTACCAGCCTCAATCCGTGCATTTTCGAGTACGTCTACCTCGCGCGGCCGGATTCGCTCATCGACGGCGCATCGGTCTACGAGGCGCGGCTGACCATGGGCGAGAAGCTGGCCGAGAAGATCCGGCGCGAATATCGCCATCTGGACGTCGATGTGGTGATTCCGATCCCGGATTCCAGCCGACCTTCCGCATTGCAGCTGGCGCTCGGCCTCGGGGTGCCCTACCGCGAAGGGTTCGTGAAGAACCGCTATATCGGGCGTACGTTCATCATGCCCGGACATGCCGTGCGCCGCCGGTCGGTGCGGCAGAAGCTGAACGCCATTTCGATGGAGTTCAAGGGCAAGAACGTGCTGCTGGTGGACGACTCGATCGTACGCGGCACCACGAGCCGGGAAATCGTGCAGATGGCGCGCGAGGCCGGCGCGCGAAAGGTATTCTTCGCTTCCGCTGCACCACCGGTTCGGTTCCCGAACGTGTACGGTATCGACATGCCGACCCGCGCCGAACTCATTGCCGCGCACCGCAGCGAGGAGGAGGTCGCGGCCGAACTCGGCGCGGACGCGCTCATCTACCAGGACCTCGAGGCGCTCAAGAGCGCCGTGCGTCAGATCAACCCGAAGCTCACGCGCTTCGAGACCTCGTGTTTCGACGGCAACTACATCACGGGCGACGTGACCAGCGATTACCTGCTCGCGATCGAAACCCGGCGCGACGCCGCGCGCGATTCCGGCGACGATGCCGAAGGCGCCCAGCTCGACTTGAATCTGGTCGCGGCGGAATAGCCCCCCGGGGGGCTGCGCGCGGTCTTTACGGCCACCGCGGTTCGCGCTAGCATACTGTCTGCGCCGATTTGAAACGACAGCTTGCGGGCGCGTTAAAAATGCTGCTAAAGCGTGCCGCCAAACCCGGTTCGCGCAGCCGGGTTTTTTTGTGCCCGCAGGCGAAGGATGTAAGGTCATGAAAGACACATTCGAGCTTGCGACACTGGGTGTGCGCGCCGGTCAGGCACGCACCGAATTCAACGAGCATTCGGAGGCGCTGTTCCTCACCTCCAGCTTCGTCTTCGACAACGCGCAGCAGGCGGCGGCCAAGTTCACGGGCAGCGAAGACGGCTTCATCTACTCGCGCTTCACCAACCCCACGGTAAGCATGATGCAGGACCGGCTCGCCGCCATGGAGGGCGGCGAAGCTTGTGTCGCGACCGCCTCGGGCATGTCGGCCATCCTCGCCATGTCGATGGCGCTGTTGAAGGCCGGCGACCACGTCGTTTGCTCGAAGGCAGTATTCGGCGCCACCGTGCAGCTCTACGTGGGGATCCTCGCGCGCTTTGGGGTGGAGACGACCTTCGTTTCGCCGCTCGACGCCGGCGAATGGGAGCGCGCGGTGCGCCCGCGCACCAGGCTCTTCTTTCTGGAAACGCCATCCAACCCCTTGACGGAGATTTCCGACATTGCGGCGATCTCGGCCGTCGCCAAGCGCGCCGGCGCGCTGCTCGCGGTCGACAACTGCTTCTGCTCGCCGGCGCTGCAACGCCCGCTTGCCCTCGGCGCGGACCTCGTGATTCACTCCGCGACCAAGTACCTCGACGGCCAGGGCAGGGTGCTGGGCGGGGCGATCGTCGGGCCGCGCAAACTGGTCATGGACGGAATCTTCGGCTTCCTGCGCACCGCGGGGCCGTCTCTTTCGCCGTTCAACGCTTGGGTCATCCTCAAGGGTCTGGAGACGCTCGAGCTCCGGATGAACGCGCAATCGGCCTCGGCGCTCGACCTCGCGCGCTGGCTCGAAGCGCAGTCCGGGGTGGCGCGCGTGCACTATCCTTGGCTCGAATCGCATCCGCAGCACGCACTGGCCAGGCGCCAGCAGCGCGCCGGCGGCGCGGTCGTCTCGTTCGAGCTCAAGGGCGGGCGTGACGCGGCCTGGAGCCTGATCGACGCCACGCGTCTGATCTCGATCACCGCCAACCTTGGCGACACGAAGACGACGATCACGCATCCCGCGTCCACGACCCACGGGCGCATCTCGCCGGAGGCGCGCGCCGCCGCCGGCATCACGGACGGGCTGGTGCGCGTGGCCGTCGGCCTGGAAAGCCAGGCCGACCTGCGTGAGGATCTTGCGCGCGGGCTCTAGCTGGCGCCGGGCGGGAAGCTCACCAGGCGGGCGGTGCGATCCTCGGCCCAGAGGTAGCCGCCTGTTTCGTACCAGTCCGGCAGCACCCAGCGTTCGCAGCGTCTCCCGTCGAGCTCGAGCTCGTGATGCCCGGGGCGATGCGTGTGTCCGTGGATCAGGCGCGTGACCGCGTGGCGGCGAAATGCCTGGCGCACGGCCTCCTGGTTCACGTCCATGACGGCGGCGCTCTTGGCGCGCTTGCGTGTCTCGCTTTCGATCCGCAAGGCGCGGGAGCGGGTGCGCCGCTCGTCGATCGGGGCGGCCAGAAAATCGGCCTGCCACGCGGCCGAACGGGCCGTGCTGCGCCATGCCATGTAGTCCAGATCATCGGTGCAGAGCGCGTCGCCGTGCATCAGCAGCGTCTCGACGCCGCCGATGTCAGCGAGCGAGGGGTCCGTGAGCGGCTGTGCGCCACAGGCGGAGAAGAAATCGCTCCCGAGCAGAAAGTCCCGGTTGCCCTGCATTACGTAAACCGCGGTCCCGCTGCCCGCGAGCGCACGCAGCGCGGCGACAACCCCGCTGGCGACGGGATCGGCGCCCGGCGCGCGCAGCTCGTCGTCGCCGACCCAGTAGTCGAATAGGTCGCCCAGGATGTAGAGCGCCCTTGCAGCGGGCGCCTGGCCCTTCAGGAACTCGAAGAAACGGCTGGTGATGAACGGTCGCTCTTGCGACAGGTGCAGGTCCGAGATGAGCAGGTCCGGGCGCACGCTGCGGTCTATTTGCCGTCGACCAGCGTCATCGACTCGATGACGACCGGATCGCGCGGCACGTCGCTGGCAAAGGGGCCGCCGCGTCCGGTTGGCGTCCCGGCGATCTTGGTCACGACATCGAAGCCCGAAACCACCTCGCCGAAGACGGCGTAGCCGTTGCCGTCGCCGCGCGGGTCGCCCCAGTTCAGGAAGGCGTTGTCCGCGAGGTTGATGAAGAACTGCGCGGTCGCCGAGTTCGGGTCGGAGGTGCGCGCCATCGCGATCGTGCCGGTGTCGTTCTTCAGCCCCGCCTTGACGCCGGCCTGCGCTTCATTCGGTATCGGCGCGTGCGTCGGTTTCTGGTGGTAGCCGGCGTCGAATCCGCCGCCCTGGATCATGAATCCGCCGATCACGCGATGGAAGATCGTGCCGTTGTAGTGGCCTTCGCGCACGTATTGCAGGAAGTTAGCCACCGTTTTCGGGGCCTTCGATGGATAGAGTTCGAGCCGGATCGTGCCGAGGTTGGTCTTGACGTCGACCTGCTGTGTTGCGGCGGCGGCCGGAGAGGCGGCGGCGGCCGAGAGAATGACGAGAGGTTTCCAGAGCTTGCTCAGGTTCATGGTAGTTTCCGCTGAAAGGGCGCCATGGCAGGCGCCGGTGAGGACTCAGCCGGCACCCTCGTAGAGGATCTTCCAGCTGCCGTTTTCCTTCGCCCAGTACTGCACCTTGCGTATCACGTTCGAGAGGTTGTTCGAGCGATAGTTTTGGTCAAAGCTGACCAGCGCGAAGTCGCGCTCGCGAGGATAGCGAAACATGGCGAGGTCCGAGATTCCGACCTTGATCCAGCTCTTGCCGGAATTGATCTTTTGCTTGCGCGCCGCCCAGACCCCGTAGTCCTGGCCGTTTGCCCGGAAGCGCCTGGAATAGTGGCTCAGGTAGCGCGCGGTGTCGCGGCTTTCCCAGTCGGAGCGCCAGGCGTCGATCGCGTGCGCTAGCGCTTCGCGGTCCGCGTCCACCGCGGCGCGGCCGCTCCACTGGATCTCATCGGCGATAATCACCGGCGTCAACCCGATCTGGACATCGCGCCCGACCTGCTCGAGGTCCGGGTTCGCGAGCACGATGCATCCGTCGCTGGCGCGCGGCGGCCGGCTGTAAGTATTGGAGGGAGTTCCGTGCAGCCAGATGCCGTGCCCATTGCGCCCCATCAGCCTGTCCCACGCGTTCGGGTAGTTGATGGGAAAGGCCCCTGCACCGTAGAAATCGGTCAATTTGTTGCGCGGCAGGTTCGCCACCACGTGGTAGACGCCGACCGGCGTTCTCTGGTCGCCTTCGCGTGTCTTTTCCATTCCGCGCTTGCCGAGCGTGACGTAATAGTCCTCGACGTACTGCGGGTGGCCATTCACGTTCCTGAAAAGGTAGAGCCGCGACAGTTTCGAGTCGACCACGATCACGAATTTCTGCTCGGGATTCAATTGCAGGACGTAGCTCGGAACCCGGCCCTGCGCAGGTCGCGCGCGGAGCGCGCGCAGGCGCGCGACCGCTTCCTCCCGCAGGTCCTCGACCTTGGCGCGCGGCACGGTTTTCGCGACGTCGCCGAAAGTCTGCAGCGGCCGCGTGCGCGCCAGAAGCAAGTCGCCACGGATCAGGTGCGCGAGGCGGAACATCGGATGCTCCGCGATGAGCGCGTCGACCCGCCGCAGCGCGACGTCGGGGCGATCTTTCTCGATGGCTTGGATGACGCTGGACAGACCGTGCTCGAGCTCCGCGTCGGGTGAGCGCGCCTGGCTGATACCCGGAACAAGTGACGCCCAGACGATCGCCAGCGCGAGGACGAGCCGCGGCGCGGGTCTCGCCATCAGCCGCCTGCCTGCTCCTGCCGGATCAGCCATCGTCCGTCGATTTTCACCATGTCCAGGGTCTTGACGCTGCTGCCACTGAAGCGGTCGGACCGGTAGATCTGGTGAAACGTCACCCGCGCCGCCGTGTCGCCCTCGTGGGTTACCTTGGGTGACTTGATTTCAACCGCGATCGACTTGGGTCCGGCGACTCGGCTGCGGCGCAGGTTCTCCCACGCATCGCGCGGTTCGCCGTGCGGCGTCTTAAAGTCGGGCGCGTAGTGCGCGAGATAGACGTCGACGTTCTGGCTCGACCAGGCCTTCGCCCATGCTTGGACAGCCGCAAGTACCTCGCCGCGCTCGTCGGCCGCCGGTTTCGGCGCGGGCTCCTGTGCGGGCGGCTTTTCCGTCGCCGCGACGGAGGCCACCGGCGCGGGCTCGACCTTGGGCGTGGGCTGAGCCGGCGGCGCAGCGGGCGAAGGTGATGGTGCTGAAGCGGTCTCGACCGGCTTCGCGACCTTGTTGCCCTCGGCGCCGGGTTGGGGCGCGGGTCCGACCAGGCTGCGCACGAGCATCAACTTGCTTTGCGCAGTCGAGTTGGAGGAGTCGAGTTGCAGTGCATTGTCGTAGGCCTGGCTCGCGAGCCTGGCGTAGACATCGCCCAGATTCTCGTAGGCCGTGGCGTAGCTGGAGTGAGTGCGGATGGATTTTTCGAGCTCGGCGCGCGCCTTCTCGTAATGTCCCTGGCCGGCGTAGATCACGGCAAGGTTGTTGTATGGCTCGGGCAGGTCCGGGTAATCCTTGGTGAGCTTCTGGAAGACTTCGATCGCGTCCTTGGTATCGCCTTGCTCGGTAAGGATGAGTCCTTTGAGGAAGCGCGCCTGCGGATCCTCGGGCTTGGCCGCGATCACCTTGTTCACGTGCTCGAGCGCTTCCGGGTAGCGGCCCGCTTTGAGCAGCGCATTCGCTTCCTGCATGTTGTCCGCGTGCGCGGTGGAACTGCCCAGCATGATGCCGAAAAGAAGCGCTCGGATGATGCGCTGGTATGCCATGCGACGGAGAACGGACTCGACCATTGTGTTATACTTTTCAAGGCCCTAGGAAGACGTGGAATTTTAGACTAAGCCCCGGCCCGCGACAACTTCGAACGGCTCTTCGGCACCGCAGCGTGCGGTTCTCGAGATACTTGAACTTCTGCGCTGCGCCTCGTCTCCCCCGATGCTCGCGATCTACAACACGCTAGGTAGAACAAAGCAGACATTCGCGCCGATTCACGCGGGCGCCGTGCGCATGTATGTCTGCGGCATGACGGTGTACGACTATTGCCATCTCGGGCATGCGCGGGTGATGGTCGTGTTCGACGTCGTGCGCAGATGGCTGCGCGAATGCGGTTATCGCGTGACCTACGTACGCAATATCACTGACATCGACGACAAGATCATCCGGCGCGCGATCGAGAACGGCGAAACGATAGGCGAGCTCACTGCGCGCTTCATCCGTTACATGGAGGAAGACGCGGCCGCGCTCGGCGTCGAGCCGCCGGATCACGAGCCGCGCGCAACGAGGTTCGTGCCGCAGATGCTCGACATGATCGGCGCCCTCGAACGGCGCGGCCTTGCGTATCGAGTGGCCGACGGTGACGTCAATTTCGCGGTGCGCAAGTTTCCCGGCTACGGAAAGCTGTCGGGCAAATCGCTTGACGAGCTGCGCGCGGGCGAGCGCGTCATGGTCGACGCTTCGAAGCAGGATCCGCTCGACTTCGTGCTGTGGAAGCGTTCCAAGCCCGACGAGCCGAAATGGCCGTCGCTGTGGGGCGAGGGACGTCCGGGTTGGCACATCGAGTGCTCGGCGATGAGCTGTGCGTTGCTTGGCGAACATTTCGACATCCACGGCGGCGGGGAGGATCTGCAGTTTCCGCACCATGAGAACGAGATCGCGCAATCCGAGGGAGCGAACGGCGGAGTTTTCGTCAATTTCTGGATGCACAACGGCTTCGTGCGCGTGGACGAGGAGAAGATGTCCAAGTCCCTGGGCAACTTCCGCACGGTACGCGACATCCTGGCGTCGTTCGACCCCGAAGTGGTGCGCTTCTTCATCGTGCGCGCCCACTACCGCAGCCCGCTAAACTGCTCGGACGCGCACATGCTGGACGCGAAAGCCGCGCTGACGCGGCTCTATACGGCCCTCAGAGGCAGCCCGGCCTCGCAGGTGCCGGTGGACTGGAGCGAGGCCCACGCCGCGCGATTCAAGGCGGCCATGGACGACGATTTCGGCACGCCGGAAGCGGTCGCGGTGCTGTTCGATCTTGCGAACGAGGTGAATCGAGGCGCCACCGCGCTGGCACCGCAGCTTCGCGCTCTGGGGGGCGCGCTCGGCATCCTGCAGCGCGACGCGCAGGAATTTCTGCGCGCGGGCCCGGGCGCCGCGCTGGACGACGCGGAGATCGAG
>JBAUTD010000475.1:0-1740 GCA_049582045.1 Burkholderiales bacterium | reverse complement strand
AGGAAGAACCGCCCGACCTCGCGCGAGGACGGCGTCGCGAACGGCCGCCCGGCCGGCGCGTAGAACGGCATCACCACCACCAGCACCAGCGCCGAGGGCCGGTGGCGCGCGATCATCTCGAGCGCGTGCCACTCGCCGAGCATCCTGCCGTAGTGCAGTCCGAGCACGATGTGCGGGACGACCTTCATCGGCGTGGCGACCAGCGCCGCGAGCGAGCGCTCGAAGTCCTCCACCGGGCGGCGCAGATGGTAGACCTGCGACACCGTGTCCTGCGCGCCGATGATGTCCAGCATCGCCGCATCGACGCCGGCGTCCGCGATCTCGCGCGCCATCGCGCCGTCGACCAGCGCGGTGTGCATCGCGATGCGGAACTCGGGGAAGGCGTCCTTGATCCGGCGCACGGTCGGCAGGAACGGGCCGTACTCGACCTCGTCGCGATGGTTCGAGCCGCCGGTAAGCAGCATGCCTTTCGCGCCCTGCGCCACCTGCTCGTTCACCGTGCGCCACAACGCCTCGGGCGTGCTCGCCGCGAGCATCGGCTCGAGGATCTTGGCTTTGCAGTGGTCGCACTGCAGCTTGCACTCGCCGCCGGTGATCGACACCGCGGGCCAGGCGCTCTTCCCGCACGAGGAGATCTCGCTCGAGGCGTAGGCCTTGAAGGTCGGGGTGTAGAAGTTGATGGGGCGCGCGGCCTTCCCCATTCGTGCCAGGCGTTCAATGAGCTCGCGGTCGAGCTGCGCCGCTTCCAGCGCCTCGATCCCCGCCGCGAGCTCGGCCCAGCCGGACATGCTCAGGGGCAGCCCGCGAAGCCGTCGGCCGCCATCTTGGCTTCGAACGCCGACATCGCCGCCGCGCCGGTGACGAGCGAGGCCGCGTCGCCGTCCCAGTTGGAAGGCTTCAACTTGACCAGCCAGCCGTTGCCGTAGGGATCGGCGTTGATGCTCTTCGGATTGGCCGTCACCGCGTCGTTTATCGCCGCGACCTCGCCCGACACGGGCGTCTTGACCGGGCCGACCCACTTGCCCGATTCGATCGTCGCGGCGGACTTGTTCAGCTCGACCGAGCGGCCCACCTTCTTCGGCGTGTACGCCACCACCTCGCCAGCGAGCGCGCAGGCGTAGGCGGTCATGCCGATCGTGACGGTGCCGTCGCCCTCCTTGCGCACCCAGACGTTGTTCTCGACGTTGTAGTAAAGGTCATCGGGCAGGTTGCAGTTCTTGACCGAGGCCATCGCTTGCTCCTTCTCTAGAAAAACAGCACTTTGTCGCAGGAAAGTATCATGTCCGCCAGCACGCCGCCGCTCGAGACCTCGTCCACCTCGGCGATCAGATCGACCGGCTCGATGTCGTAGCCCGGCAGCGCGGGGCGGCAGGCGTGGAACTTGACGCCCGCAGCCTTCGCGTCGCGCATGAACTCGATGATTCTTTTCCCGCCGTCCATCGCAGTCAAGCTCTCGGCGACGCCGTTCTGCACCAGGCGCACGCCGTCCATGGTGAAAAAGATGGTCACCTCGGCATCCATCGAGGCGAGCAGCGCGCCCAGGTAGAAGGGAGTCGCGCAGCGCCCGCGCGTCGCCGGGCCGCTGGTCATGACGATGACCACCGTCTTGGCCTCGTGGTCGAGAAAGTGTTCCTCGCTCACGCGCGCTTGCACTCCATCTTGTCCGCGCGGCAGCGCTCGCAGTAGCCCGCCTCGGCGGCCGCCCCGGTCAGCAGCCCCGCGAGCGCCTGCTCGAGCGGC
>JBAUTD010000474.1:0-4364 GCA_049582045.1 Burkholderiales bacterium | reverse complement strand
CGCGCGGCCTGGCGCTGACTGCGCTCGATACGCTGCCGCCGGCGCGGCGCTTCTTTGCGCGGCGCATGATCTACGGGCCCTCTGCGCTTCCATGAGCGAAGCGCGATGTTAGAATTCTTCATCCTCTCGAAACTTCCATCCGCGTACAGAGCATGAAGATCGGGGCGCATTCGCTGCGCAATGCATTGTTCGTCGCTCCGATGGCGGGTGTCACCGATCGCCCCTTCCGGTTGCTCGCTCGCCGCTTCGGCGCCGGCCTGGCAGTGTCCGAGATGGTGACTTCGCGCCCCGAGCTGCGCGGCTCGCGCAAGTCCCTGCTGCGGCTCGACCACGAGGGCGAGGCCGGGCCCATCTCGGTTCAGATCGCCGGAGCCGATCCCGTGCAAATGGCCGATTGCGCGCGCTACAACGTCGATCGCGGCGCCCAGATCATCGACATCAATATGGGCTGCCCGGCGAAGAAGGTGTGCAACGTCTACGCCGGATCCGCGCTGCTGAGCAACGAGGCGCTGGTCGCGCGGATTCTGGATGCGGTGGTCGGCGCAGTCGAGGTTCCGGTCACGCTCAAGATCCGCACCGGCCCGAGCCCCGAGCGACGCAACGCGCTCGAAATCGCGCGCATCGCCCAGGCAGCCGGCATCCGGCTGCTCGCGATCCACGGCCGCACGCGCGCCTGCGGCTTTTCCGGCCAGGCCGAATACGACACGATCGCCGAGGTCAAGTCCCGGCTGGCGATCCCCGTCATCGCCAACGGCGACATTCGCACTCCCGAGCAGGCGCGCGACGTTCTGCGCCGGACCGGCGCCGACGGCCTGATGATCGGCCGCGCGGCTCACGGCCGGCCATGGATCTTCCGCGAGATCGAGCACTACCTCACTACAGGAACCCGCCTCGCGCCGCCCTCGGTCGAGGAAGTCGGCGCCGTGCTGCTGGAGCACCTCGCAGGCATTCACGCCCTGTACGGCGAAGAGCAAGGGGTACGCGTCGCGCGCAAGCACATCGGCTGGACCGTTTGCAATCTGCCGCTGGGAGAGCAGTTCCGGCGCGAGGCGAACCGTATCGAGACTGCGCCGGCACAACTCGACGCGGTGCGCGGCTACTTCGAGCGCCTTGCCGACGCCGCGAACGACGCGCGCATCGCCGGCGAGAGGCTCGCCGCATGAGCACGCGCAGCAACGATCTGGCCGACGCCGTCAGGCGCGCGCTGGAGCGCTACTTCAAGGACATGGACGGCGAGAAGCCGACCTCGATCCACGAGATGGTGCTGAAGAACGTCGAGAAGCCGATGATCGAGACGGTGTTGCGCTTCGCCGAAGGCAACCAGACGCTCGCGGCGGAAATGCTCGGCATCAATCGCAACACGCTGCGCAGCAAGATGCAGCGGCTGCGAATCAAGGGCTGAGGTCCGCCCGGGGCGCCTGCGCAAAGATGGAGCGAATCGCCAGGGCGCTGATCAGCGTCTCAGACAAGGCGGGCGTGGTCGAATTCGCCCGCGCGCTGGCCGCGCTCGGCGTGACGATCCTGTCCACCGGCGGCACCGCGAAGCTGCTTGAGAAGGAAGCCGTACCCGTCACCGAGGTCTCGCGCTACACCGGTTTTCCCGAGATGCTCGACGGACGGGTGAAGACGCTGCACCCCAAGATCCACGGCGGCCTGCTGGCGCGGCGCGACGTCCTCGGCCACATGGCAGCGATCCGCGAGGCCGGCATCGAGCCGATCGACCTGCTGGTGGTGAATCTCTATCCGTTCCAGGCCACGGTCGCGGACCCGGACTGCCGGCTGGAGGACGCGATCGAGAACATCGACATCGGCGGCCCGACCATGCTGCGCGCCGCCGCCAAGAACCATGGCGGCGTCGCGGTCCTGGTCGATCCGGCCGATTACGCCCCGGTGCTGGAGCAGATCCGCGCCACCGGCGCGGTGTCCGAAGCAACCCGGCTTGCGCTCGCGAAGAAGGTGTTCGCCCATACGGCGGCCTACGACGGCGCGATCGCGAACTACCTGTTCTCGCTCGATGGCGACGGCAAGCGGCGCGAATACCCGGACGTGCTCAATCTTCAGTTCCGCAAGCTGCAGGACATGCGCTACGGCGAGAACCCGCACCAGTCGGCCGCCTTCTACCGGGACGACAGGCCTGTCCCGGGCGGGCTGGCCAGCTACCGCCAGCTGCAGGGCAAGGAGCTGTCCTACAACAACGTCGCCGACGCCGACGCGGCGTGGGAATGCGTCAAGGGCTTCTCGGACCCGGCCTGCGTGATCATCAAGCACGCCAATCCCTGCGGCGCGGCGATCGCGGAGAACCTGCTCGGGGCGTACCAGAAGGCTTTCAAGACCGACCCCGTATCCGCTTTCGGCGGCATCATCGCGTTCAATCGCGCGCTGGACCGCGCGGCTGCGCAGGCCGTGTCCACGCAGTTCGCGGAAGTCATCATCGCGCCGCGCGTCGAGCCCGAGGCGCGCGAGCTCCTGGCCGGCAAGCAGAATCTGCGCGTGCTCGAGGTTCCTCTCGCGCACGACGTCCAGGCGCACGACTACAAGCGCGTCGGCGGCGGGCTGCTGGTGCAGAGCCCGGATGCGCACAAGATCGGGCGCGCCGAGCTCAAGGTCGTGAGCAGAAAGGCTCCCACGGAGGCGCAGCTTGCCGACCTGCTGTTCGCCTGGCGCGTGGCCACCTACGTGAAATCGAACGCGATCGTGTTCTGTTCCGGCGGCATGACGCTCGGCGTCGGCGCCGGCCAGATGAGCCGCGTCGACAGCGCCCGCATCGCGTCGGTCAAGGCGCAGAACGCCGGGCTGTCGCTCTCGGGCTCGGTCGTTGCGTCGGATGCCTTCTTCCCGTTCCGCGACGGTCTGGACGTGGTCGCCGACGCGGGCGCCGTGGCGGTGATCCAGCCGGGCGGAAGCGTGCGCGACGACGAGGTCATCGCCGCCGCAGACGAGCGCGGGTTGGCGATGGTGTTCACCGGAGTGCGCCACTTCCGGCACTGAAATGAAGCTCCTCGTCATCGGCTCGGGAGGCCGCGAGCACGCGCTCGCGTGGAAACTGGCACAGAGCCCGCGCGTGCAGATGGTGTTCGTCGCCCCGGGCAACGGCGGCACCGCGACCGAAGCGGGCCTCGAGAACGTCGACATCACCGAGACCGCGCCGCTGATCGAGTTCGTGCGGCGCGAAGGCATTCACCTGACCGTGGTCGGCCCGGAAGCGCCGCTCGCCGACGGCGTGGTCGACGCGTTTCAAGCCGCGGGGCTCAAGATCTTCGGCCCGACGCGCGCTGCGGCGCAGCTCGAGGCCTCGAAAGACTTCGCCAAGCGCTTCATGGTGCGGCATGGCATCCCCACCGCGCGCCACGCCACGTTCGAGGATGCAGCCGAGGCCAAGGCCTATGTCGAGCGCCAGGGCGCGCCGATCGTGGTCAAGGCCGACGGGCTTGCTGCCGGCAAGGGCGTGGTCGTCGCCTCGAGCGTGCAGGAGGCGCACGCCGCGATCGACATGATGCTGCGCGAGCATCGCTTCGGCGAGGCGGGCGCGCGCGTGGTGCTGGAGGAGTGCCTCGAGGGCGAGGAAGCGAGCTTCATCGTCGTGTCCGACGGCGTGCACGCGCTGCCGCTCGCGACCAGCCAGGACCACAAGCGCCTGCGCGACGGCGACCAGGGTCCGAACACCGGCGGCATGGGCGCCTATTCGCCCGCGCCCGTGGTGACGCCCCAAGTCCACGCGCGCGTGATGCGCGAGATCATCATGCCCGCCGTGCAGGGCATGGCGAAGGACGGTACGCGCTATGTCGGCTTCCTGTACGCCGGGCTGATGATCGACAAGTCCGGCAACCCGAAGACGCTGGAATTCAACTGCCGCATGGGAGACCCCGAGACGCAGCCGATCATCATGCGCCTGAAGTCGGATCTGCTCGCGATGTTCGAGAGCGCGCTCGTGGGCCGCCTGGATCACGCCGCGGTGGAGTGGGACCGGCGCACCGCGCTCGGCGTGGTGCTCGCCGCCGAGGGATATCCCGAAGCCCCGCGCCAGGGCGCAGTGATCGAGGGGTTGCCCGCGCCAGGCGCCGACTGCCGCGTGTTCCACGCCGGCACGCGGCTGGAGGGCAAGCGCCTGGTTGCGAGCGGCGGGCGGGTGCTGTGCGTGACTGCGCTGGGAGATTCGATCCGCATGGCGCGCGGGCGCGCCTACGACGCGGTCGACGCGATCCGCTTCGACGGCATGCAGTATCGCAAGGACATCGGCGCGCGCGCGCTGAAGGCCAGGGGCTAGCCCGGCGCATGGACCCAGAAGCGGTCGACGCGTATCTCACCGGCCTGCAGGCGCGCATCGCCTCGGCGCTCGAGGCGCTCGACGGCGGCAGCTTCCGCAG
>JBAUTD010000473.1:0-2706 GCA_049582045.1 Burkholderiales bacterium | reverse complement strand
GTCTCGCCGTTCGCCGTGATGGCGACACCGGCGCTGGTGGTCGCGGGTACCGCCCGGTCGCCGACCATGACCGGCTCGCGCATGCAAGCCACGAGCTTGCGCGCGACTTCGCTCGCGTCGTCGTGCTGCGCGAGATTCCCGAGCACGACTACGAACTCGTCCCCGCCCACCCGGGCCACCAGGTCGCTCGACCGCACGCATCGGCGGATGCGCGCCGCGAAAGCCTTCAGCACGACATCCCCGGCGGCGTGGCCGAGGCTGTCGTTGATGCCCTTGAAATTATCGATGTCCATGTAAACGAGCGCGAGCCTCGACCCGGTGCGCCGCGCGCCCTCGAGCGCCCGGTCCAGGCCGTCCTCGAATACGGCCCGGTTCGGCAGCCCGGTGAGCGGATCGTGAAGCGCCTTGTGCGCGAGCTCCTGCTCGAGCACCTTGCGGTCGGAGATGTCGACTGCCAGGATGAACAGCCCGGCCACCTGTCCGTCGTCGTCCACGTGCGGCACGTACACGTTGTGCAGGTAGTGGCTGCGTTGGTTGGCGGTCACCATGCGGTCGTGCATCGTGCGGCGGCCGGCCAGAGCGATGTCGATGTGGGGCTTGGCCTCGGCGTACTTCTCGCCCAGGACCTCACGCATCCCGCGCCCGACGATCTGCTCGGGCGCGAGCCCGAACAAGGTTTCGTAGGCGCGGTTGGCGAAGCGGTAGGTCTCGCTTGCGTCGACGTAAGCGATCAACGCCGGAACATGGTCGATGACCAGCCGCAGTTGGTCGGCGACGAAATTCGGATCCGATTCGCGCATCGGCAGGGTTCGATTGACCGGGATCAATCGCATTCTTACCTCTGGAGCAAATTTTGGTCTAGTCTCAAAGCACGGAGCTCGGGCGCGATGGCCTCGAAGCGGATTCTTGCATTCGTCCTTGCCGGCGGCGAAGGCACGCGGCTGAGGCCGTTGACGCGCGAGCGCGCCAAGCCCGCGCTGGGGTTCGCCGGCGGCTATCGCCTGATCGATTTCGTCCTGAGCAACCTGGTCAACTCGGGCGTCGACCCGATCTACGTCCTCGCCCAGTACAAGCCCGACTCCGTTCTCGAGCACATCGCCGCGGCCTGGGGGCCGCGGGTCGGGGTGCTGCTGCCGCGCTCGGGCAACGGCAAGGGTTACACGGGGACGGCTACCGCGGTGCAGCAGAACATGGACGTGATGGAGCGCGCCAGGCCCGACCTGGTCGCGGTGTTCGCCGCCGATCACGTTTACCGCATGGACGTGCGGCAGATGGCGGGCTTCCACTGCGCGCGCCGGGCGCAGGTGAGCGTGGCGGCGGTGACGGTGCCGATCGAGTGCGCGCCGTCGTTCGGCGTCGTCATCGCGCGGCGCGATGGAAGGGTGAGCGAGTTCCAGGAAAAGCCGCAGCGGCCCCGATCGCTGCCGGGCGACCCGGGCCACGCCTACGCCTCGATGGGGAACTACCTGTTCGAGCCCGCGGCGCTGACGCAGGCCTTGCGCGACATGGGCCGGCGCGGCGGCAGCGATTTCGGCCACGACGTGCTGCCGTACCTGCCGGAGCGCTATCGCGTGTTCGCCTACGACCTGGCCGAGAACGTGCTGCCCGGCGTGCGGCCCTACGAAGAGCCCGCGTACTGGCGCGACGTCGGCTCTCTGCCGGCGCTGATCGCCGCGCGCAACGACGTGCAGGGGCCGCGCCCGCGCTTCAAGCTGCGCAATCCGAGCTGGCCGATCCACGGCCTCCCGGACGAGGATCGCGACGCCGCCTAGGCTGCGCCCGGCGCGCGGCCGAGCGTACACTTGGGCGCATGGGCGATTATCCTGAGATCACGCTGCGACTGCTGGTGGCGCTCGTGTTCGGCGGGCTGGTGGGGCTGGAGCGCAGCTACCACGGCCGCCCGGCCGGTTTCCGCACTCACTCGCTGGTGTGCCTGGGCTCGGCCCTATTGATGCTGGTCACGGTGTACGAGAGCCAGTGGTTCGGCCCGCACGCCACCGGGCGCGCGACGATCGATCCGACCCGCATGGCGCAGGGCATCATGACGGGAATCGGCTTTCTCGGCGCCGGCGTGATCATGAAGGAGGGCCTGTCGGTGCGCGGGCTGACCACCGCCGCGTCGATCTGGGTCACCGCGGCGATCGGCACCCTGGTCGGGATCGGCTTTTACTTCCCCGCCGCGCTGGCCGCGGGCCTGACGCTCGGAACGCTGTCGATGTTCCGCTGGCTCGAGAACCGCATGCCGACCCAGTCCTACGCGCACTTCACGCTGCGCTTCGCGCGCGAGGCGCCGATGACGGCGACCGAGCTGCGCGCGCTGGTCGCCGGCTTCGGCTTCACCATCGCCAACCTCAGCTACCGCCTGAGCGACGACGGGCGGCACTTCGAGTACCGCATGATGATCCGCACCCTCGACCCGGACAACCTGCGCCGCCTGTCGGAGGCGCTGATGAGAACTCAAGGGGTGCTCGAGTTCCGCATCTCGCCCACCGGGGACTGACGCGGTGAAGGAGCAAACCGGGCGCGCGGCGGCGCTGCTCTGGCTCGCCGGCGGCGGCCTGCGCCTCACCATCCTGGCGGTGCCGCCGGTCATTACGCTCATCCGCGGCGAGTTCGCCCTCAACGCGACCCAGGTCGGCCTGCTCGGCAGCATTCCGCCCGCGCTGTTCGCGGTTGCCGCGCTTCTCGGCTCGCTGCTGGTTGCGC
>JBAUTD010000472.1:0-2788 GCA_049582045.1 Burkholderiales bacterium | reverse complement strand
CTACCGCATCGAGCGCGAGCGCCCGAACGGGACGGTGCTGGACATCCGCAGCGCGCCGCTGCCCGGCGGCGGGCGCGTCACCACCTACACCGACATCAGCGAGCGCAAGCGCGCCGAACAGGCGATCAAGGCCGCCGAGGCGAGCCTGGTAGGACTGCTGAACGCGATCTCCGAGGCGGTGTTCCTGCTCGACACCGACGGGCGCGTGCTGTTCGCGAACGACGCGATCGCGGCGCGCCTGGGGAACGATGCCGCGGCGATGACCGGGCGCGTCATCTACGAGCTCGTGCCGCCCGAGCTCGCCGCCTACCGGCGCAAGATGGTCGAGCAGGTGATCGCGACCGGCAAGCCGATCTTCCGCCTGCACGACCGCCGCGGCGATCAGGTGCTCGACAACTACCTCTACCCGGTGTTCGGCGCCGACGGCAAGGTCGCGCGGGTGGCCGTGTTCTCGGCCGACATCACCGAGCGCGAGGGCGCGGCGCGCGCGCTGCGCGAGAGCGAGGAGCTGTTTCGCCAGCTGGCCAGCAACATTCCCGAGTTCTTCTGGGTGCGCGAGGCCGGGGCGCGCGATACGTTCCTCTATCTCAGCCCGGCGTGGAGCAAGATCACGGGCTGGCCGGTGCCGTCCGACACGCACGGCATGCTCGACATCGTTCACCCGCAGGACCATCGACGGGTGCTGCTCGACGCGGCAAAAGCGCCGCTCGGCGGCGTCGACCACGAGTACCGCATCGTGCGCCCGGACGGCGAGGCGCGGTGGCTGCACGTGCGCACCTTCCCGATCCGCAACGCGACGGGCGACGTGTACCGCGTGGCCGGCGTGGGCGAGGACATCAGCGAGCGCAAGGCCGACCAGGAGCGCTTGCTGCAGATGGCGCACTTCGATCACCTCACCAGCCTGCCCAACCGCACGCTGCTGTACGATTCGCTGCAGCGCACGCTCGAGCGCGCGCGCGGCGAGCACTCGATCGTGGCGGTGCTGTTCATCGACCTCGACCGCTTCAAGGTGGTGAACGACACCCTCGGCCACGCGATAGGTGACGCGCTGCTGCAGCGGGTCGCGCTGCGCCTGACCGACTGCGTGCGCATCCGCGACACCGTCGGGCGGCTCGGCGGCGACGAGTTCGCGCTCATCCTGCCCGCGCTCGAAAGCGCCGAGGCGAGCGGCGCGGTGGCCGACAAGCTGCTGCACGCGCTGGCGCTGCCCTTCGCGCTGGAGCAGCACGAGGTCTTCGTCACCGCGAGCATCGGCATCACCCTGTTCCCGAACGACGCCGCCGACGCGGACACGCTGCTGCGCTACGCCGACACGGCGATGTACCAGGCCAAGCAGGAAGGCCGCAACGCCTATCGCTACTTCACTCCGGAGCTCAACGCCCGCGCCGCCGAGCGGCTCGAGCTCGAAAACAGCCTGCGCCGCGCGCTGGAGCGCGGCGAGTTCCTGCTGCACTACCAGCCCAAGCTGGACTTGAGGCGCAACGAGGTATGCGGCGTCGAGGCCCTGCTGCGCTGGCAGCGCCCCGGGCGCGAGCTGGTCCCGCCGGCGGAATTCATCCCGCTGCTCGAGGAGACCGGCCTCATCGTCGAGGTCGGGGACTGGGTGGTCGAAGAAGCCTGCCGTCAGCTCGGCGCCTGGCAGCGCGAGGGCGCAGACCCGGTCCCGATCGCGATCAATCTCTCGCCGCGGCAGTTCCGCGCCAAGGACCTCGCGGCGCGCATCCGGCGCGCGATGCGCGAGCACGGCGTGCGCGCGCGGATGCTGGAATGCGAGATCACCGAGAGCTCGGTGATGGCGGACCCGGAGCACGCGGTCGGCGTGCTGGACGAGCTCAAGGCGGCCGGAATCGCCCTTTCGGTCGACGATTTCGGCACCGGCTACTCGAGCCTGAGCTACCTGCGGCGCTTTCCGATCGACGAATTGAAGATCGACCGCTCGTTCGTGCGCGACGTGGCGACCGATTCGAACGACGCCGCGATCGCGCGCGCGATCATCAGCATGGCGCACCGGCTCGGGCTCAAGGTGGTGGCCGAGGGCGTCGAGACCGCCGAGCAGCTCGAATTCCTGCGCGCGAACGACTGCGACGAGGTGCAGGGCTACTTCATCGCGCGCCCCGCCGGCGCGGCCGAGATCCTGCCGCTATTGCACAAGCCCGGGCCGCGCTAGCTTCGCTCCCGGCCAGAGCTCCGCCCGGCTGCGCGCGTACTGCGGCGGGTAGGCCGCCTGCGCGCCCAGCCGCTCGGCCGCGTGCCAGACCCAGCGCGGGTCGTCGAGGAATCCGCGCGCGAGCGCGACCATGTCCGCCTTGCCCGAGGCGACGATCTCCTCGGCCTGGCCGGGGTCGGCGATCATGCCCACCGCGCGCACCGCGATCGGCGCGCCCTGCTTCACCTTCTCGGCGAACGGCACCTGGTAGCCGGGCACCACTTTGATGCGCTGCTGCGGCACCGCCCCGCCGCTCGAGACGCACACGTAGTCGAATCCGATCTGCGCGAGCGCCCGCGCGTAGGCCACCGCGTCGTCGACCTCGAAGCCGCCCTCGGCCCAGTCGCTCGCGGTGATGCGCGCCCCCAGGCAGCGCTCCTTCGGCCAGGACTCGCGCAGCGCCCGCGCGATCTCGAGCGGGGCGCGCATGCGGTTCTCGAGGCTGCCGCCGTAGCGGTCGGTCCTGCGGTTCGACAGCGGCGAGAGGAACTCGTGCAGCAGGTAGCCGTGCGCCGAGTGCATCTCGATCACATCCAGGCCGATGCGCAACGCGCGAGCGGCGGCCGCGGCGAAGGCCTGCGC
>JBAUTD010000471.1:0-4105 GCA_049582045.1 Burkholderiales bacterium | reverse complement strand
CGGATCGGCTATCGAAATACGACGTCAAGTTCACCCGCGTCTACCAGAGCACCTTCCTGCGCGATCTGCTGTCGTGGGTCGTGCCGGCGCTGGTGTTCTTCGGAGTGTGGTTCTTCATGGTTCGCCGCTTCGCCGGCCAGCAGGGAATGGGCGGCTTCATGAACATCGGCAAGAGCCGGGCCAAGGTGTACGTCGAGAGCAAGACCGGCGTGAGCTTTGCCGACGTCGCCGGCGTCGACGAGGCCAAAGCCGAGCTGCAGGAGGTGGTCGAGTTCCTCAAGAACCCGGAGCGCTACGGCAGGCTCGGCGCGCGCATCCCCAAGGGCATCCTGCTGATCGGCCCGCCCGGCACCGGCAAAACGCTCCTCGCGCGCGCGGTCGCGGGCGAGGCGGGCGTTTCGTTCTTCTCGATTTCCGGCTCCGAGTTCGTCGAGATGTTCGTCGGCGTGGGCGCGGCGCGGGTACGCGATCTTTTCGAGCAGGCGCGGCAGAAGGCGCCGGCGATCATTTTCATCGACGAGCTTGACGCTCTGGGCCGCGCGCGCGGGTCGGGCATGATGGGCGGGCACGACGAGAAGGAGCAAACGCTCAATCAGCTGCTGTCGGAGCTCGACGGATTCGACCCGAGCATCGGTCTGGTCCTGCTCGCGGCCACCAACCGGCCCGAGATCCTCGACCCGGCGCTGCTGCGCGCCGGACGTTTCGACCGCCAGGTGCTGGTCGACCGGCCCGAGAAGATCGGCCGGCTGCAGATCCTGCAGGTGCACGCAAAGAAGATTCATCTCGCCGAGGGCGTCGATCTTGAGAAGGTCGCTGCGCTCACGCCCGGGTTCTCCGGCGCCGACCTGGCCAATCTGATCAACGAGGCGGCGCTGGTCGCCACCCGGCGCGGCGCCGAGGCGGTGACGCTGGAAGACTTCAACCAGGCGATCGAGCGCATCGTCGCGGGCCTGGAGAAGCGGAGTCGCGTGCTGAACGAGACCGAGCGCAAGACCGTCGCCTACCACGAGATGGGACATGCGCTGGTCGCGATGGCGCTGCCGGGCAGCGACCCGGTGCACAAGATCTCGATCATCCCGCGCGGCATCGGCGCGCTCGGCTATACCATCCAGCGGCCGACCGAAGACCGCTTCCTGATGACGCGCGAGGAGCTGGAAAACAAGATGACCGTGCTCCTCGGCGGACGCGCCGCCGAGACTGTGGTGTTCGGCCACCTGTCCACCGGCGCCGCCGACGACCTCGCCAAGGTGACCGGCATCGCGCGCAGCATGGCGCTGCGCTACGGCATGGTCGAGAAACTCGGCTACGTCTCCTTCGACGATGAGCGGCCCAACCTGCTCGGGGTTCCGGTGGCGCAGCAACGTGAATACAGCGAGGACACCGCGCGCGAGATCGACATCGCGGTGCGCGACATCGTCCATTCCGCGTTCGACCGCGCGGTGGCGCTCCTCACCCGCGAGCGCGATACGCTCGAGCGCGGCGCAAAGATGCTGCTGGAGAAGGAAACGCTCGCCGAGCCCGAGCTTGCGGAGCTGAAGTCCGCGCTCAACCCAGGGTGACCCAGTCCTGCCTCGCGTGCCGCGCGACTAATCGCCTGCGGCAGACGAGGCACGACTCGCGTCGGGTCCGTGTCCCAGCGCGATCAATGTCGACGCCGCAAGCACCGTCAGCGACGCCAGCAGGCCGCTCAGGTTCTTGAGGAAATCGGTCGCAGCTTGCAGATCGGCGCCGATGCCGTAGCCAAGGCCCAGATAGGCCGATGTCCAGACCAGGCGCCCGAGTACCGTCCACGCAAGAAACCCGGACAGCCGATAGCGGCCGGCCCCGGCCAACACGCTCACCACGGCGCTGAGATAGGACACGAAGGTGCGCGTGACCAGCACCGTCCAGGAGCCCCAGCGCTCGAATAGCAGCTTGACGCGCACCGAACGCTCGGGCGTATAGCCGACCCATCGCCCGTGGCGCTCGAGAATTCTGCGGCCGAACGCGCGACCAAGCCAATAGGCCACCATATCGCCGAGGACCGAGGCGACCAGCGTGATCGCGCCGGCCCAGAGCCAATCCATGCGGCCTTCGGCGGCCAGCGAGCCCGCAAACGTTGCCGCGAATCCGTCGGGCACTGGCAGGCCGATGGAGCCCAGCAGGATCGTCAGTCCGAGGGCGGGATAGCCGTAAACCAGCACCGCCGAGAGAAACTCGTCGCCGATCGGACCGAGCCAGCTCGATCCGCTATCTGCACGCTCCGCAGGGGCGGCGGCGCGGGCGACGGCTCGCTGGACGCGCTGAACGTATTCGAGCAGCGGCACGCCCTCGCGCTCCGCGAGCGTCCTGAGGCTCGTGTTCGGATCGGTTTTCGCGGGAAGCGCAAGGCGCTCGAGCAACTCCGCTTCGGGCGCACGGTAGGTGGCCGACACGTAGGCGAGCGTCATCCACGGCCGGACGCTACTCGTCATCGGCGCGCCCGCTTCGTACGCGGAGCGCAACAGCCGGAACGAGCCGACGCTGCGAAGCCCGAACAGGACGCTCGGCAGCGCCGCCACGACGGATACCGCAAGCGCGACCCGCCGCGCTCGGCGGGAACGAAAGTCGATCGACCCCGTCACTCGCCGCCTTCGCGCTTCTTGCCGAACAGACCCGATACGAGCCCGATGATCCCGCCCCCGGGGTGCATAGGCATGGGCGCACCGGATCCCGCCTTCGGGCCACGCACGATCCGCACCAGCGCGACGACCAGGATCAGGGCGACGAAGACCAGCATCGGCCAGGGCAGGCGGGCGAGGAGCGACACCCATGGCGAAGGCGAACGCACGTCGATTGCGACGTGCTCCTTGCGCAGCTCGGGTTTCAGCGCAGGATCACCGAAATCGGGAACCCGGCTGCGAAAGCTGTCGCGGTGCGAGGTTCCGGTCGGGAGTCCATCGCGCAGAGGATTCTTGAAGCTTCCGTCGACTTCGGTTCCGTCGAACGTCATGCTCGCCACGTTTCCGGCCTCGACCTGGTCGAGAAGCGCTCCGTAAGGCATCGATGTGGGTCTGCCGGTTTCCTTCACGGCTACGAAAATCAGTGCTCCCATCACGAGAACGGCGAGCAGCCAGACCGGCGGCCGCTTCCACCATGGCCGCTGGCAGTGTTGAGTCGGGTTCATCATGTCTGCCTCCTTTCTTCGAGCTTGAACGCCGCGAGAACCGGCCGCTTCACCTGATCGAGCACGAGCGCGAATCCGATCGCGGCGCCGAGAACCGCCGCCACGGTGCGCCAAGGCAGCGGCGACATCAGGATTCCGGCCGATGCGAGCACGATGACGATGCCGACGTCGGCGAGCGAGGCCGCCACGACCCACCTGCCGGGCGCGGAGCTCCACAGGCGCCGCCGCTCGCGCACGACGAACAGGACGGCCTGGCTTCCGAAAACCAGCACGACGAAGGCGAGCGTTTGCAGCGCTTCAGGCCCGAGACCCAGCCGGGACTTGCCGTACTCCAGCACGCCCACCGAGAACGCGAGCTTGCACGCGCCGAGCGCGATCCCAGCGCTCGTGATGTCCCGCATCCGCCAGCGGCTCGGCGAGCGCGCCGGGCTCGCGCGGTCGGTCGTAAGCGACATCGCGAGGAGATCGTTCGTCACCAGCATCAGCACCATCAGCGTCGGGGTCATAACCGCGCGCCCGGTCGAGACGAGACCGATCGCTAGGAACAGGACGATCTCGGTCTTCTTCACCAGCATATTGAAGGTGAACGCCAGAAGGCGCTGGAAAGCGACGCGGCCTTCGCGCACCGCGTGTACCACACCCGCCAGCCCGGGCTCAGTCAGGACCAGGGCGGCCGCGGCCTTGGCGACGTCGGTCGCGCCGGAGACGGCGATGCCGATCTGCGCCTGCCTAAGTGCGGGCGCGTCGTTCGTGCCGTCGCCGCACATTCCGACCACGTGGCCGCGGCTCTGCAGGGTCTTTACCAGCCGGTACTTCTCCTCCGGCACCACGCGGGCGAAAACATCTCCGTCGATGCCCACTTGGCGGGCAATCGCCGCCGCGGTCGCCGGGGAGTCCCCGGTCACCATGACCGTTTGCACCCCCGCGTCGCGCAGCGTCGCGACGAGCGCGGCGGAATCC
>JBAUTD010000470.1:0-1594 GCA_049582045.1 Burkholderiales bacterium | reverse complement strand
GCCGAGAGCCACGGAAACCCCGTGAGCAGCCAGCCGCGCAGCCATTCGAGCAGCGTCCACGACGCGGGGATGACGAGCACGGCGCGTATCGCCTGCGGCGCCTTGATTCGCGCCTGCAGCCAGCCGGCGAGCGCCGGGTAGAGCGCGAGAACCGCGCAGAAGGCGAGGGTGGCGATCGCCGCGAGCGGCGCCGGCATGGCGCCGAAGCGGTGCAGGCTGACGTAAACCCACGACACGCCGGCACCGAAAAGGCCGAGCCCGAACCAGAACCCGGTGCGGAATGCCTCCCCTGGGCGCGGCGCCTCGATCCAAAGCTGCGCCAGTACCGCGAACCCCAGCAGGGCGAGAGGGTAGGCGCCCAAGGGCGCGAAGGCACCGACGGTCGCCGCGCCGGCCAGCAGGGCGATCGCCGCTGCCCGACGCCGGCTCACTTCGGTTTTTCGACCAGCAGGGTGTAGACGCGCCGGCTGTCGGCCCGAAGCACCTGGAAGCGCAAGCTGCCGATCGTGAGCGTCTCGCCGCGCTTGGGCAGGCGCCCGAGCTCGGCGATCACGAGGCCGCCGATCGTGTCGACCTCCTGGTCGGAGAAGCGGGTTCCGAACGCGGCGTTGAAGTCCGCGATCTGGGTCAGCGCCTTGACCCGGAAGCGGCCGCTCGACTCCGCCAGGATATTGTCGCTCGCCTCGTCGAAGTCGTACTCGTCTTCGATCTCGCCGACGATCTGCTCCAGCACGTCCTCGATGGTCACCAGCCCGGCAACACCGCCGTACTCGTCGGCCACGATCGCCATGTGGTTGCGGCTGGCGCGGAATTCGCGCAGCAGGACGTTCAGGCGCTTGGCCTCCGGCACGAAGACCGCGGGGCGCAGCATCTCGCGCACGTTGAATTCCTCTTCGCCTGCGTAATAGCGCAGCAGGTCCTTGGCGAGCAGGATCCCGATCACGTCGTCGCGGTTCTGGTCGATCACCGGGAAGCGCGAGTGCGCGGTCGAGATCAGCTGGGGGATGAAGGTCTCGATCGGCTCGTTGATGTCGATCACGTCCATCTGGGCGCGCGGGATCATGATGTCGCGCACCTGCATTTCGGAGACGTTCAGCGCGCCTTCGATGATCGAAAGCGCGTCGGCGTCGAGCAGGTTGCGCTGGTGAGCCGAGCGCAGCAGCGCGATCAGCTGCTCGCGGTCCTCCGGCTCGCGCAGCAGCAGCGCCGAAAGGCGCTCGAGCAGGCTGGGTCGCGACGGGTCGTTCATGCGGGTCGCTTCATTCTACCGTGTAGGGGTCCCCGAGTCCGAGGCGGCGCAGAATGCGGATCTCGGCGCGCTCCATGCGCGCGGCATGGGCCTTTTGCTCGTGGTCGTGACCCTGCAGGTGCAGCATGCCGTGCACCACCAGGTGGGCGTAGTGCGCCGCGAGCGGCTTTCCCTGCTGCCGCGCTTCGCGCGCGATCACCGGATGGCAAAGCACGATGTCGCCGCGCAGCGGCCTGCGGCCGTAGGCGAAGCTGAGCACGTTGGTGGCGCGGTCGCGGGCACGGAACGAGCGATTGAGGCGGCGGCCCTCGGCTGCGCCGACCACGCGCAGCGTCACCTCGAGGC
>JBAUTD010000469.1:0-2623 GCA_049582045.1 Burkholderiales bacterium | reverse complement strand
CGCTCGCCGCGCGGCACGGGGTGCGCCTTGCGCCGCACTCGCCCTACTTCGGCCCCGGTGCACTCGCCACGCTGCACCTGCTCGCGGCGCTCGAGGCAAACGAGCGCTTCGAATACTTCTACCTTTGGACCGAAGCTTCCCTCTATGGCGCGGTGCTCGCGCCAGCAAAGGGCGAACTCGCGCTGCCGCCGGGGCCCGGCCTGGGCGCGGACCCCGACGCGGACGTGATCCGCCGCTACCGCGCGGATTGAGACCTCGCGAAGCGACCGCTCAGGCTGGCGCGAGTATGTGGATCACGCGGCTCGCGATCATGTCCTTCACCTTTGCCGCGTAGGCGGCCATGTGCGGCGCGGCGGCGTGCGCCTTGAGCGCGTCCATGCTTTCCCATTTCTCGATCGCGACGAAGGTGTCGGGGCCGTACTTGGTCTGCATTTGAGGAGCGGGGTCGGCATCGACCGCGGGACCGTACTCGACGCACCCCTTCTCGGCCCGCACCGCCGGCACGTTCGCGCGGAAATGCTGCAGGATCTCTTCCCTCTTGCCCGGCTTGGCGGTGATGACGGCGACGACGTGGATCATTCGCATCTCCTTTTCTTGTAAGGTTTCGTACACACTTCTTCAGTTTACCTCTGCGCGGCTGCGGTTTAATCTGCGAGGCAGCCGGCATACCCTCGATCTGAAAGTGCATCTGACGCAATCGACGCTTGGCAGAATGTCTCGCGCGCTGTTGGCGGCCGCGGTGTTCGCGCTCGCGGGCATGCCGCTCGCCGACACGCTGCACCAGCTCGAGCACCTGCGCGAAGACCGCGCGCCGGCCGAGCAGCCCAAGCAGGGTCAGGCGAAGCCGATCTGCCTGGTGTGCGCGGCGTTCACCGCGGCCGGGCACGCGCTCACAGCGAGACTGCATTTCCCCCTCGCGTCGCACGACGTCGAGGCCACCGTCCCGGGACTCTCGTTCGGCTGGGTCCCGCGGTTCGTCCAGCCCTACCGCCAGCGAGCGCCTCCGGCTTTCCTCGTCAGCGCATGAGTCGATCCCCGGCCCGGCCGGGGAATCCCTTTTCGCACTTTCGAGGAGAAAGCAATGCAACGACCGGCATGGGCGCTGGTCGCGGCAGCGCTGGCGTGCATGACGCCAGCGGCCGCGCGCGCCGACGAAGCCGCCGATCTGGCGCAGATCCGGCAGCAGATTCAGCAGTTGAAACAGGAGTACGAAGCGCGCATCGGCGCGCTCGAAAAGCGCCTCGCGACGACCGAGCAGCAGGCGGAGCAGGCGCAGAGCGCGGCGAAGTCCGTCGCCCAGCAGCAGCGCGGCAACGCGTTCAACCCGCCGATTTCGATGATCCTGCAGGGACGCTACGCGAGCCTGTCGCAGGACCCCGCGACCTACCGCATCGGTGGCTTCATTCCGAGCGGCGGCCAGGTCGATCCAGGCAAGCGCGGCATGAGCCTGACCGAGTCCGAGCTGGTGTTCTCCGCTACCGCCGATCCCTATTTCAGCGGCACTCTGATCGCCTCGCTCGCTCCTGACGGCGGGATCGACGTCGAGAACGGCTACCTCGAGACCAACAGCCTGTCCGACGGCTGGACGCTGAAGGCCGGGCGTTTCTTTTCCAAGATCGGCTACCAGAACGAGCAGCACAGCCACGCCTGGGACTTCATCGACGCGCCGCTGCCTTACCGCGCCTTCCTCGGCGGTCAGCTCGCCGACGACGGCGTGCAGGCGAAGTGGGTCGCGCCGACAGATCTGCTGGTCGAGCTGGGCGCCGAAGCCGGGCGCGGGCGCAGCTTTCCGGGCAACGACCGCGACAAGAACGGCGTCGCGCTCGGCACGCTGTTCGGCCACATCGGCGGCGACATCGGCGTGAGCCAGAGCTGGCGCGCGGGGCTGTCATATCTCCAGACCTCACCCGACGCCCGTCCCTACGACGACTTGGACGCGACCGGCAACAACGTGACGAACGCCTTCACCGGCCGCAGCAAGCTGTGGCTCGCCGACGCAGTGTGGAAATGGGCGCCGAACGGCAACCCCTATTACCGCAACTTCAAGCTGCAGGGCGAGTACTTCAGGCGCGATGAGAGCGGCACGCTCGTCTTCGACACCCCTGGCGTCGCGCTGCCCGGGACGTACTCATCGAGCCAGTCGGGCTGGTACGGGCAGGCGGTGTACCAGTTCCTGCCGCGCTGGCGCGTGGGCCTGCGCTACGACAGGCTCGATTCGGGCGCGGTGGACATCGGCCAGGTCGATTCGGGCGCTATGCCCGCCTCCGATTTCCCGATCCTCGCGCCTTACACGCCGACGCTCGCGACCGCGATGGTCGACTACTCGCCGAGCGAGTTCAGCCGCGTGCGGCTGCAGCTCGCACGCGACAAGTCACGCCCGGACGCGACCGACAACCAACTGTTCATTCAATACATCCTCAGCCTCGGCACGCACGGGGCGCACACCTGGTAGGACATCACCATGAGAATCCGAATCCTGTTGTTTATCGTTTCGCTGCTGGCGGCGGCGCCCGCTTCGGCCGCGCTCAACGTGCTCGCCTGCGAGCCGGAATGGGGCGCGCTGACGCGCGAGCTCGCCGGCGATCGCGCCCGGATCTACGAGGCGAGCACCGCGCTGCAGGAC
>JBAUTD010000468.1:0-2579 GCA_049582045.1 Burkholderiales bacterium | reverse complement strand
GTGCGACGCACGCCGTCGACCCAAACCTATCTCAGGAAGCGCTTCCAAAGCGGAAGTTACCGCTCCCGACTCACGCTCGCCAGTTATCCTTTTGGGAGATAGGGAATTGTTCCCGCCAGATCGGACTCGTCGATCAGTTGGAAGCGGCTGTCGCTGCCGTGCTGGCGCGCCGAGACATAAGGGGCGTATTGGGGGTCGGTAACGAAGGCCTTTGCGGCTTCGGTCGATGGAAATTCCATTAACGCGATAAGCGTGGTGTCCAGAGGCTTGCCCTCCAACCTCGTCACATTGCCGCTTCGCGACAGGTACTTGCCGCCGTGCTTATGCACGAGTTCGTGCACGGATTTGGCGTATGCCGGCATCCAACCGGTGTCGGTCACTTTGATGTCGGCGATCACATAGGCTTTCATTCTCGTTCAGTCTCCTGGGTTCAGTTGTCGGTCGGCGGGTTATCCGATGACCTGGGCGCAGCATGGCAGGCGCGCCTGGGATTGCTCTAGTCCTCTATCTGGAGCGGCCGATACAGAAGCTGTACTAGTACAGTGATGTGCGGCGGCCTATAGTCTCGCCGTCAACGCACAAGGGTGACCAGCACATGACCCAGCCTGGATACAAGCAATTCTGCCCAGTCGCGATGGCGGCCGAGTTGCTGTGCGCGCGCTGGACCATGGTGCTGCTGCGCGAGTTGGTCGCCGGGTCGACGCGCTTCAACGATCTGCGCCGTGGAGTTCCGAAAATGTCTCCGACGCTATTGTCGCAACGACTCAAGGAACTCGAAATGGCCGGCGTAGTCGAGCGCAGGGCGCACCATACGGACCGAAACGTCTTTGAATATCACTTGACCGAGTCCGGTCGGGATCTCCGTCCGATTGTCGAGGCGATGGGTTTTTGGGGCCAGAAATGGGTCGAAGCGAAACAGTCGCTCAAGAACCTCGATCCGTCGCTGCTCATGTGGGACATGCGGCGCAATCTCGATCCCTCTCCGCTGCCGAAGCAGCGCACGGTGATACAGTTTCTGTATCAGGAATTGCCGATTGCAAAGCGCAATTGGTGGCTGGTCGTTGAGCGACAGGGCGGGGTGGATCTTTGCTCGATCGATCCAGGCTTTGAAGTCGATTTGTATGTCTCGACGGACCTGCGCACGATGACGGCAATTTGGATGGGGCTCACAACGATCGCGAAGGAGCGCGACAAGATCACGCTCACTGGCGACCGCGACATTGCGAACATGATGCAGAACTGGCTCGGGCTCAGTCCATTTGCGATCGAGCCCAAGCGTGTGGCAGCGTGAGTAGCGTTGCATCCCGAGCTTTGGGGCAAACTGATCGTTACCGTTGAACTACCTGTTTCAAATCGGAATGAAGCCGGTCATTCAGCTTGAGCCAACCGGGTGCGGCATCGCGAGTGTTGCTGCAATAGCGCGCGTGTCGTATACGCGGGCCAAATCCGTAGCCGGCTCGCTTGGAATCTTTGCCAACGATCCGAAGCTCTGGTCGGAAACTGCCCATGTTCGCGCACTTCTCGGTCACTTCGGTCTTAGCGCAGACTCCAGGGAGACGCCGTTTCATTCATGGGACGCACTGCCGAACCTCGCGCTTCTGTCGCTCAAATGGCACCGTGAAAAGGGTCGGCCTTTCTGGCATTGGGTAGTGTTCGCCCGAGAGAACGGCCGGTCTTGGGTCCTGGACCCAAAAAAGGAACTGCAGCGGCATACTCGAACCGACTTCGGGCGCATGAGGCCGAAGTAGTACATCGGCGTTGCTGATCTCCAACCACCTCTGAAGGAAACGGTCGCCCTCGCAGGAAGAAATGACCGATGATCCAGAAGACGATGGCCAAGAAGCCGGCCGCTGAGGGCCGGCAACGGGTTCCACTCGACCGTCCTCGCGCTACGCGCTCGGGCCGCGGCTGAGCCCGAACGTCGGGCGACAGGAGATACGTCGTGTCGCTGAATGCCAGAGCGATGTCCGATGCCGAAGTCGAGGACGCGTTCGATCTCTTAAGAGCGTTTCTGTCGACCGACAGGCATTACCTGGATAGCAGGCTCGCATATGGCGATGGCGGCGAGGACGCGCTGCGCAGCGCGCTGCGGCTCTTTCTAGCTCATCCCGAGCTTGGTTTCGTCTGGCTCGTGTACGAATCGGGAGTCGCTGTCGCTTGTTGCGTGGCCTGCTATGCGATCTCCACTTCCGCAGGTGCCGTCGTCGTAAAGCTCGACGATGTCGCGGTTGCGCCGGGGCGGGAGGGTCAAGGCATCGGAACGATGTTGATCGACAGCCTCAAGAGGGAGCTTCGCGGCCGCGGGGTGAGGCGGATCGACACGTCCTGTCATGTCGACAATGCGCGAGCGCGTTCCTTCTACGTTCGGCATGGCTTTCGTCCACTCAATGAAGAACGCCTCGCCCACGTGCTTTGACGCCCATTCGGTTCGTTCACTGTGCCTGCGGAACGGCGGCGTCGTTGGCGTCGATGCCGTAGGGCGCGAAGCGGTACGGCGCCTCGGGTTGCGACGCGAGCGCGACCTCGATCCGGTTCGCGGGCGGCGCGAGCGGCGCCGGGAGAAGACGTTGCGCCTGCGC
>JBAUTD010000467.1:0-1806 GCA_049582045.1 Burkholderiales bacterium | reverse complement strand
CGCCGCCGGCCTCGCCGAGCTCGGCCTGCCGGCCGGCACGCCTTCGGAGAAACGGCTGCTCTACGGCTGCGTCGACTGGTCGGAGCGGCGCGACCATTTCGCCGGCCCGCTCGCGGTCTCGATGCTGAACGCCTTCGTCGCGCGCGGCTGGCTGCGCCGGCACGCCGATTCGAGGGTGCTCGACGTCACCCCGGCCGGGCAGGCCGGGCTGGTGGCGTCGCTGCTCGCGCCTTCCTGAGGATGCGGTGGGAAGGCGGCTCAGTTCGCGGCCGCCAGGATGTGCTGCTGCAGGTTCTTCTTTTCGCCCGCGAAGGCCTCGAACCAGGGCTGCTTGGCGACGCTGGGTCGCGACTTGCAGCGTTCGTACCAGGCGTGCAGCTGCGGGTAGTCGGCTTTCGGCAGCCCGAGACCGTCGATGATCGTGCCGAAGAACGGCAGCACGACGATGTCGGCCATCGAAAACGCCTCTCCGGTGAAATAGGGCCCGGCGCCGACGTATCCCTCCCAGATGCGGCACTCCGCCAGCAGCTTGTCGACTCGATCGCCGAGATCCGCGCGCCGCTTGCCGCCGAACTTCACCGAACCGAAGACGTTCGTCGAGTCGAGTTTCTGGTTGAACTCGCCGATCAGACGCAGGCACGTTGCCATCGTTTTCGGCTCGCTCGGGATGAGCGGGGGATCGGGATACCGATACTCGAGGTACTGCACGATCGCGACGCTCTCGTAGAGACGGATGTCTCCGTCCACCAGCACCGGCACCTGGCCGCGCGGATTGAGCGCCAGGAAGTCGGGCTGCTTGTGCTGGCCCTTGAAGAGGTCGACCTTCACGTATTCGTAGTCGAGACCCTTCTCATCGAGGCCAAGCTGCGCGCGCATCGAGTTGTTCGAAAACGGGTGAGCGTAAAGCTTCATCGGACTCACGGGGGTCTCCTCCTTGCCGCGGGCAATTGTACGCTCGGGACGACGCCGTCAGTCGGGAGCCTCGCCGATACTTCCTTGTCGCCGAGAAGCATCCGATTTCGCGCTTGCCTCGTAAGTGTGGGCGGGACGCCGAGGACGGTGTCCGTTCAATGCAACCAACAGGGACGAAACAATGAAGACCATCATCACACGCCTATTGACCGCCGGTGCACTTCTGCTCGCGGCGAGTCACGGCTTCGCCGCCGACTTCGGGTCAAGCCAGTCGGCCGCGCCCGACATACTGGCCGCCGCGCGCGCCCAGATCGCCGCCAGGAACTGGCCCGCCGCGATCGTCGAGCTCAAGCGCGTCAACGCCACCGGCGACGCCGACTGGAACAACCTGATGGGATACAGCCTGCGCAAGGGGCCGACGCCCGATTTCGCCGGGGCGGAGGCGTTCTACAACGAAGCGCTGCGCATCGACCCCAAGCACCGCGGCGCCCTCGAATACTCGGGCGAGCTTTATTTGATGACCGGCGACCTGGCCAAGGCCGAACAGCGCCTGGCCACGCTCGACACGCTTTGCACGTTCGGGTGCGCGGAGTTCAGCGAGCTGAAGGCGGCGATTGCCGAATACAAGGCCAAAGGTAAAGCCTCGTCGGACTATTGACCGCTCCGCTCCCGCGCGCAAGCACGCAAGCCGCGATCAGCGCCGCAACTCGTCGAACGAAAGCTGCGACGACCTGTCCTGGCGCGCCTACAGCGCCTCCACGATGGTGGCGTTCGCGATCCCGCCGCCCTCGCACATCGTCTGCAGCCCCCAGCGCTTGCCGCGCGCGTGCAGCGCGTTGACGAGCGTCGCCATCATTCGTCGCCGGGATCGGCTCTTCCAGCATGATCACCGGG
>JBAUTD010000466.1:0-6698 GCA_049582045.1 Burkholderiales bacterium | reverse complement strand
GTCACCCTCCGCGAGGGCCCGCTCCAGTCCGCGCCGCGCGAGCTCCGGGCGCCCCGTCATGAGATGCAGGCGAGCGAGGCCGGGCTGCGGATCCCAGCCCAGAGCATGGGCCTGGCGGAAGGATGCTTCGGCGCCCTCGAAATCACCCGTGCTCAGCTGGATCTCGCCCAGCACGCAATGGGCGTCGCCTTCGGCCCAGGGGGCGGCCTTCGCCAGCAGCTCCACCGCGCCACGGACTTCGGACGCCGCGCGCTCCAGCTCGCCTTGCACGCCGAGCACGGCCGCGCGGTGCAACTGGCAGGTTCCGGGGAACGCCGGCATGCGGCTTGCGCGGCTCCACTCGAAGAACACCTCGGCGAACTGCGCTGCGCGCAGCCAGTCGCAGCGATATCGCGCCGCATAGAGGATGGAGCACAGCGCCCAGCCGGCCACCCAGGACCTCACGCTGCCGAGGCGAATGACCGCCGCCGCTTCCTCGTGCTGCGCAAGCGCCTTGGCGACCTCGCCGCGCGCCATGAGGGCATGGCCGCGGTATACGAGACCCAGGCATTCGACGTCGAGGTCGCGCAACGACCGGCCCACGCTGCAGGCCTCATCGGCCATCTCCAGGGCATTGTCGGCATCGCCGCTGGCGAGGGCGACGCGGCTGGCCATCCATGCATAGTGGCCACGCTCGGCGCTTGCGCTCTGCCCGTCGAGGTAGCGCGACAGGCGCTGCAGAAGACCATTGGCGATCACGCTCTGACGGTGATCGACGCGGATCTGGACCAACAGCAGGGCGGCCCGCGCCGCGCCTAGGACATCACCCGCCGCATCCTTCTCTGCCACCACGCGTTCGAGCGCACTGACGGCGCCAGGCCCGAGCCCGGCGCAGATCGCCGCGCGGCCCCACTCCTCGACGTCTTCCGCAGCCAGCGGCGAACGCGCATCGGCCGCGGCAAACGCCTCGCAGGCAGCCACCCAGTCCAAGCGTTTGACGGCTGCACGCGCATCGGCGATGTCATCCCCGGGCAGGGAGACGCCGCCGACGGGAGGCTCGGCGCCCTCGTCGGGACAGAACCGATAGCCGTGGCGGGGATAGGTGCGCACCGCGTCCTCGAGGCCCGCCTCGGCCAGCGCGCTGCGGGCGAGGCTCACCACGCGCTGCAAGGCGTTGTCCACCACGACGGTGCCGGGCCACAGGGCGTCCAGCAGCTCGTCCTTGGAAACCACGCGCTCGCGGTGGCGCACCAGGTAGCACAGCAAATCGAAGACGCGCGGCTGCAGCTTGATCTCGCGGCCGTGTGCCGATAGCGAGCGTCGTGCCTCGTCGAGCTCGCAAGGTCCGAACCGATAAGTCGTCGTATCCATCACGCACTGCCGAGGCGCCAGCGGCGGAACCGGGACATCTTGCCACAGCGGTTGGGGAGCGGTCACGGAAGCCGGCTCCGCGACGGGTCCCGCAGTGGCTGCCATAAGCCGACCAGCGCGCCGACCGCGTCCTCGATTAGCGCGATGCGCGCGTTCCCCTGGACGTCGAACGGTGCCACGACCAGGCGGCCTCCCAGCGCCGCGATCAGGCGCGCCGTGGCATCCGCGCTCGCAACGCGGAGATATGGCGTCCAGTGCGATGGCACGCCGCGTTCCATCTGGGCTCGGTTTAGCTGATACACGGACGCGACGTCGCGGCCGCCGGCAAGGCATCTCGTGAAGGAGCCGCCATTGGCATGCTGCTCCGAGAAAGCCCACCCGAACGCCTGCGCATAGAAAAGCTTTGCGCGCGCAACGTCGGTGGCGGCAAGGTCAAGCCAGCAGAAGGCGCCCAGGCGGGCCGGGTCAAGACTCACCATGGGCGCTCTCCGGTGCAATGGGCCGGATCAAACCGCGGTCATCGGTTCGATGACCGTGCGCACCTCGGTCACCTTGCTGGCCGGGAAGCCGCTCAGCCGGGCGTGCTCGTGCACCGAGGATTCGTCCTCCGCCAGGTAGACGCAGAAAGTCTTGTCGTCGACCACGTACGACTGCACCCACTGGACCTTTCCCGCGAGTTGCGCGAGGGCGGCGTTGGAGGTGGCCGATGCCGTCTTCAGATCCTGGCCGTTCAGGCGGCCGACGCCCGGAATGTTGCGTTCGATCAGATAGCGTTTCATGAGACTACTCCTTGAAAAATGCCCGCAGCTTGGGATGCGGCTCGCGGTTGCCCTGCGGGATCGGCTACCGGACCGCATGGCGCGCCGCTGATTTCCGTGTCGCCACGCCACGCGGCCATCGTAGGCAGCCGGCGCCGTCGCGTCCTCTCCGCAGACTGATCGTTTCCTGATTCATTCCTGCCTCGCCGACCTTGCGGACGCGTTGTTCAGACGACCGTGGCGCCGAATTCCGACTGGGTCGAAGGGACGTCTCCCCGATACACGACGCGGCCGATCAGCGGCACGATCTCGTCGACGGGCACGCCGACGCTCGCCGCATGCTTCTCCAGCGCCTCCGTATCGACCGCCTGATAGACCCAGATCATGCCGAGCATTCCATCGCTTTCCCGAACCGCATAGCGGCGGAGCCAGCGCACACCGCTCGCCGTGCTCCCCTTAGCCATACGGCGTGCGAGCGAAGCGCTCCGCTCCAATTCGGAGGAGGTAGGCCACGCACTCCGCTGGCGGACCAGGTACACCATCGTCGGCGCGAAGTCTGGAAGCGCCTCCATGGCCGCGACGGGCAGGATCTCGTGGGCGGGAAGCCGCGTCAGGACGGCGTGCCGCTCAAGCGCGTGCTCGCCGTCCGCCTGGACCACGCAGGTCAGGCCGAATCCGCCGATCGGCTGACGGGTAACGTACGAATGGAGCCATCGCACCCCAGACGTCAGTCGGAACTCCTCGGTGGAGCGAAGCCGCGTGAGCGCGGCGTGAAGCTCGTATGCGTGCGCGGCGATGTCGCGCCGGCGTACAACATAGGTATGCATGATCTAATGCCTCCGGCCCACTCGTGATCGTGTCGCCGGAACGAACGTGGGCATCGCCGGGCCGGGACATGGTTCGCTTTGCTCAGCGAGCGTCGAACCAGTGTTGCCAGCCTAGGCATGACCGATCAGGAGGTCCTTAGCAGACCCTGATTCTTGGCTGATCTTTCGTGCCGGAGACGCGTCGGCGCCAGTGACGCCCGCCGGCTACATGTTCCTGCGGTACTGGCCCCCAACCTCGAACAGGGCATGCGTGATCTGGCCCAGCGAGCACACCCGCACCGCGTCGACCAGCACTTCGAAGACGTTCTCGTCGCGGATCACCGCCTGGCGCAGCCGCTCGAGCATCGCGGGCGCGTCCTTCGCGTGTTTCCTGTGGAAATCGCGCAGACGCTTGAGCTGGGACTGCTTTTCCTCCTCGGTCGAGCGGATCAGCTCGAGCTTGGCGGGGATCGCATCGCCGTGAGGGTTGCGGAAAGTGTTCACGCCCACGATCGGGTACGAGCCGTCGTGCTTCTTGTGCTCGTAGTAGAGCGACTCCTCCTGGATCTTGCCGCGCTGGTAGCCGGTTTCCATCGCGCCGAGCACGCCGCCGCGCGCCGAGATCGCCTCGAACTCCTTCAGCACCGCCTCTTCCACCAGGTCCGTCAGCTCGTCGATGATGAACGAGCCCTGGTTCGGGTTTTCGTTCTTCGCCACGCCCCATTCCTTGTTCAGGATCAGCTGGATCGCCATCGCGCGGCGCACCGATTCCTCGGTCGGGGTGGTGATCGCCTCGTCGTAGGCGTTGGTGTGAAGCGAATTCGTGTTGTCGTAGGTCGAGATCAGCGCCTGCAGCGTGGTGCGGATGTCGTTGAACGCGATTTCCTGCGCGTGCAGCGAGCGGCCCGACGTTTGGGAGTGGAACTTGAGTTTTTGGCTCCTCTCGTTCGCGCCGTAGCGGTTCCTCATCGCCACCGCCCAGATGCGCCGCGCCACCCGCCCGAGTACCGCATACTCGGGATCCATGCCGTAGCTGAAGAAGAACGAAAGGTTGGGCGCGAAGTCGTCGATGTGCATCCCGCGCGCGAGGTAGGCCTCGACGAAGGTGAAGCCGTTGGCGAGGGTGAAAGCGAGCTGGCTGATCGGGTTCGCGCCGGCCTCGGCGATGTGGTAGCCCGAGATCGACACCGAGTAGAAGTTCTTCACCCCGTTGTGGATGAAGTACTGCTGGATGTCGCCCATCACCTTGAGCGAGAACTCGGTCGAGAAGATGCACGTGTTCTGGCCCTGGTCCTCCTTCAGGATGTCGGCCTGCACCGTGCCGCGCACCGTGGCGAGGGTCCACTCGCGGATCTTCTCGGCTTCGTCCTCGGTCGGCTCGCGCGCGTTCTCGGCGCGGAACCTGTCCAGCTGCTGGTCGAGCGCGGTGTTGAAGAACATCGCCAGGATGGTCGGCGCCGGGCCGTTGATGGTCATCGACACCGACGTGTTGGGCGCGCACAGGTCGAACCCGCCGTAGAGGACTTTCATGTCTTCGAGCGTGGCGATCGAGACGCCGGAATTGCCCACCTTGCCGTAGATGTCCGGGCGCTCGTCGGGGTCGAAACCGTACAGCGTCACCGAGTCGAACGCGGTCGACAGGCGCTTCGCGGGCATGTCCTTGGACAGCAGGTGGAAGCGCTTGTTGGTGCGGAACGCGTCGCCCTCGCCCGCGAACATTCGCGTCGGGTCCTCGTTCTCGCGCTTGAAGGCGAACACGCCGCCGGTGAACGGAAACGACCCGGGCACGTTCTCGCGCATCTGCCAGCGCAGGATCTCGCCGTGGTCCTCGAACCGCGGCAGCGCCACCTTCGGCACTTTGGTGCCCGACAGCGTGGTATGCGTAAGCTTGGTACGGATCTCGCGCCCGCGGATCTTCACCACGTATTCGTCGCCTGAGTAGGCCTTCAGCGTCTCGGGCCACATCTCGATCAGCTTGCGGGCGCGGGCATCGAGCGCCGAATTCTTCTCGTCGATCAGCGAGTCGAGCTCGCGCGCCTCCTTGCCGGCCTTGAGCAGCATCGCCTTGGCCGCGATCAGCTGCTGGCGCTCGCGCGCAAGGCCCGCCTGCTCGCGCGCATGGCCGTGATAGCCCCGCACCGACTCCGCGATCTCGGCCAGGTAACGCTGGCGCTTGGGCGGGATCACCACGTGCACGCTCGAGGAGAGCTTCGATTCGATCTTCGGCAGCGCGCCGGGCTGGAGCGACAGACCCTTGGCGCCGAGCTTCTGCGCGATCGCCTGGTACAGCGCGGTGACGCCGTCGTCGTTGAAGCGCGAGGCGATGGTGCCGAACACCGGCATGTCCTCGGGCGAGGACTTGAACGCCTCGCGATTGCGCTGCACCTGCTTCCTGACGTCGCGCAGCGCGTCCTCGGCGCCTTTGCGATCGAACTTGTTGATCGCGACGAAGTCGGCGAAATCGAGCATGTCGATCTTCTCGAGCTGGCTCGCGGCGCCGAACTCGGGCGTCATGACATAGAGAGACACGTCGACGTGCGGCACGATCGCGGCGTCGCCCTGCCCGATTCCGGAGGTCTCCACCACCACCAGGTCGAACCCCGCCGCGCGGCAGGCCGCGACGGCCTCGGGCAGGGCGGCGGCGATCTCGGCGCCCGAGGCGCGCGTGGCGAGCGAGCGCATGAACACCTGCTTGCCGTGGATCGCGTTCATGCGGATGCGGTCCCCGAGCAGCGCGCCGCCGGTTTTCCTGCGCGAGGGGTCGACCGCGACGATCGCGATCTTCAGCCGGTCCGCCTGATCGAGCCGAAAGCGGCGCACCAGCTCGTCGGTAAGCGAGCTCTTGCCGGCGCCGCCGGTGCCGGTGACGCCCAGCACCGGGGCGGATTTTGACTTCGCCGCTATATGTAGTTCTCTTTTCAAATCTTCATTGAAAGCACCCAACTCCAGCGCGGTGACAACCTGCGCCAGCGCGCGGCGATCTCCTGCCTTGAGCGCCTTGAGGTCCTTCGGCGCGTACTGCGACGGGTCGAAGTCGCAGCGCGCCAGCATGTCGTTGATCATGCCCTGCAGGCCCATCTTCTGCCCGTCCTCGGGCGAATAGATGCGCGCCACGCCGTAGTCGTGCAGCGCCTGGATCTCGTCCGGCACGATCACCCCGCCCCCGCCGCCGAACACCCTGATGTGCTCGCCGCCGCGCTGGCGCAGCAGGTCGATCATGTAGCGGAAGTACTCGATGTGCCCGCCCTGGTAGGACGAGACCGCGATACCCTGGACGTCTTCCTCGAGCGCGGCGCTTACCACGTCCTCCACCGAGCGGTTGTGGCCGAGATGGATCACCTCGGCGCCGGAAGCCTGCAGGATCCGGCGCATGATGTTGATCGAGGCGTCGTGGCCGTCGAACAGGCTCGCCGCGGTGACGAAGCGAATCTTGTGCTTGGCCTTGTAGACCAGATTCTTCGACTCGGACAGGTCGGTCATCGGGGGCCTCCGGGGGAGCGTTACGCTACTTGACGTTTACGTAAACGTCAACTTACCACGGCCGCCGCCGCGGTGCGCTGCCTCCCCCGCGAGTATAGCTAGCCCTCGAGGCGCTCGGCCACCAGCTCGGTGAGGCTCTGCATCGACTTGTCCCACTTGTGGAACGCGGCGCCGTCGTCGAAGCTCAGGCGGCAGTTGGCGCAGCTCGTGGCGAGCAGCTCGGCGCCGGTGGCGTCGATCTCCTCCATCTTGATGCGGAACGCGCCGCGGCGCAGCGCGTCCGCGCGCTTGATCGCCACCACCC
>JBAUTD010000465.1:0-3557 GCA_049582045.1 Burkholderiales bacterium | reverse complement strand
GGATTGCCCGTCGCGCCGCCGCCGGCGCCGCCGCCGCCCCACGCCTGAATCGTGGCCGAGGTCACGCCCGCCGGCGCAGTCCAGGAGGTCGTTCCCGCTGTCGTAAAGGTGACCGTCGTCTGCGCTTCGACAGTGCCTGCGAGCAAGAACCACAGGACGGGGATCGTGACTGCTGCGGATCGGCGCAAGATCTTGCTCGGGCCTCGGAGGGGTGCGCGGCGCTGGCGCAAGCTTAGTATCTTTCGCGCTGGAAGATGAGGTTATCTGGCTGCGAGCCGTACAGGCCGAAAGCGGCGCGCGCGGACGGATTGTCGTCGTACATGGTGCTGGCGATGCCGTCGGGATTGAGCAGGTCGTTCCAACGCCCCAACAGATAGGGCAGCACCGCCGCAGAGGCGGGGGTCTGCCCGCTCGCGGCGCTGGTACATATGTTGCCGCTTGCCACGGTCCCCAGGTTCGGCGTCAGCCGCACGCTGCCGTCCGCCCCGCCCGTGGGAGGCGCAAGGGTCAGCGTGCCTACCCCCGCGCTGAACGCCACGCTGCTCTGCTGCACGTAGGTCTTGCAGTTGCCCCCGCCCGGCGCGAGCGCGCCGTCGTAGGCGTCGAGGACGATCGCGCTGCGCGGGATCCGGGTGCAGCTGTCCAGGCTGTTGGTCGCGAAGCTCGCGCCGTTCCAGTACTCGGCCGTGATCGGCACAGGCACGACCACCCCGTCCGGGCCGAGCGCGTTGTCCATCGCGATGCGCCCGAACCTGAGCTGAGTGCTCGCGCCGATCTGCTGGTGGTCGTTGACCGCGTTGTTGTCGACGTCCATGTTCAACGCCGCGCTCGCCAGGCCCACGCCGTCCTCGTCGGCCGGCGCGATGCCGATCTTCGCCGCGCCGAACGGCCCGTCGGGGTTGTCGGGGCTCGCACGGCGGACCGCGAGCGTGTAATCGACGCTCGCCGCGCCCGCGGTCCAGGTCAGGCTCGCAACGTTGCCCAGGTCCAGCCGAGCAGTGAGATTGGTCGCGCCGTTCGCCGCGCCGAAACCCATGCTCGAGGACGGGCTCGCGTTGGCAGGCGCCTTGGGCAGCTTGGCGTAGCCCGACGCGGTGGTGTAGTTCTGCGTCGCGGCGCCCGAGGCGTTGTTCGCCGTCAGGCTGTACTGCAGCCGCATGCCTTCGCCCAGGTAGCTGAAGCTCGAGGCGGGCGCGCAGGCCGCTGCCGCGCGGTTGGTCAGCACCCCGCCCGAGAGCGTCAGGTGATCGGGGATGAAGCGCCCGACGCCCGTGAGCCCGGCGCTCGAGTTCGTCACGTCCTGCCCGCTGCCGAGGTAGTTGCTGCTCGCCGCGTGCAGGTCGATGAAGCCCACCTCGCTCCAGTTCACGCTCTGGGTTTTCGCCCCGGCGCTGAAACCGCTGAAGCCCGTGCTGCCGCCGAGCGTGCCGGCGTTTCCGCCCGCGGGCGCGTTCAGACTGTGGCTGAGCGTGGCCGCCGCGTCGAAGTTCGGCGTCGCCGCGTTGGCGGCGATCTGCGCGTCGCTGTCGGGCACCCCATCGCCGTTCGCGTCGTCGCCCGCCTTCCAGGCCACCGCGGTGAGCGTGACCGGGAAGCTCTGCCCCGCCTTGGCGAACACCGGGCTCGAGGGCGACGGCGTCGCGGCGCTCGTCACCCCGTCCACGCGCAGGCCGAAGGGCCGCACCACGAAGGCGTTGCTCGAGCCGGTGATCGCGGTGCCCGCGGGCGGGCTGGGTAGCGTGTAGCTCGCGTACAGCTGCACGCTGCCCGCGTCCGGATAGCTCAGCACCAGCGGCGCCTTGGACTGCGCATCGAACGCAAGCGACACGCCGGTGTAGGCGCCGGGCGCGCCCGCTCCGGTGGCGATCGCCTGCATGCTGGCGCCGCTGTTTTGCACGCTCAGCGCGCTCGCGCCGCCGCTCGGATTGATGCGCGCCCCGGCCAGCCCCACGCTCACGGTCTGGTTCTGGAACACCGTGGTGCACGCGCCCGTGCTCGTGTCGGTGCGCATCGCCTGCAGGTAGCGCGTTTGCGCCCCGAAGCCCGTGTTCGAGGGCTTGCCCGAGAGCTGCGTGCCCAGCGTCGCCACCGCCGTGCCGCCCGCGTCGGTCACCCGGAACGCGGTGTTGGCGAACGTGATGCTCGGATCGTCGCTCCCCGGGTTCTCGATCTTGCCGTTGCTGTCCGAGAGATTCACGTTGATCGTGGCGGGCGTGTTCTGGCGCAGGTTGAGCGTGATGCTGTTCTCCCCGCCCGCCCAGGTGTAGGTCGCCGCGCCGTTGTTGGCGCCGTTGCCCGAGAGCGTTCCGGCGCCCGCGACCAGTCCGGTCCAGACGCCGGCGCCGGTCGAGCTCGAGACGTTGAGCACCGTGCCCGAGGACGGCGCCGACGGGTTGTTGCTCGAGTCCTTCGCCGTGATCGTGACCTGCGCCGCTTCGCAGGTCAGCCCGGTCGAGCCGCCGGGATAGCTGATCGAGTAGTAGGTGTAGCAGGACGAGGACGCGGCCTGCTGCGCGCCGAGACTCAGGAAGGTCGCGGGCGAGTTCTGGCTGTTGTACTCGGTCAGGATCCAGGCCGCGCTGCGCGCGGTGTTGGAGACCCGCGTCTCGTCCATCTGCCCGGTGAGCGGCTCCGCGGGCGTGGTCGTGTACGAGCCCCAGATGAATTCGCCGATCGTTCCGGTCTGCAGCGCCGCGGTGTTCGTCGCCACCTGCGCGCCGTCCATGTAGAGCGTGTTGGTCGTGCCCGAGTGGGTGAACACGTAGTAGTGCCAGCTGCCCGCGGCCGGCGCGTTGGCGTCGATCGTGCACGCGCCGCCCCACTGGGTCGCGCCGATCGGCGAGGTGTAGCTCAGGCAGGGCGCGCTCACCGCGCCGACGAACACCCCCTGGTTCGCCGATCCGCCGCCGGCGGTCCTCAGGGTGAAGAGATTGGTGCGCGCGGTGGTCGGATTGGAGGCGACCTGGTACCAGAACGACATGGTCTGGTTGCCATTCACCGCAGGCATCGAGCCGGTCGCGCCGTTGATCAGCTGCGAGCCGTTGAAGCTCTGCCCGTAGCCGATCTTGCCCGCGACGCGGCTCGGCGTCGCGCCCGAGGAGCCGTTGCCGCCGCGCGCGTTGTTGGCGTTCGCGGTGCTGTCGGCATACTCGTTGGCGCTGCCGTTGCCCTGCTCCTTAAGGTGCCACACGCCGCTGAAGTTCGCGTCCCACACGCCCGCCGGGTTCTGCTGCGCCGCCGCGCCCGGGTTGCCGTAGTACATGTAGATCACGGTGTCCGCGCTCGCCGACAGGCTGGGCACGCTGACCCACGCGATCAGCTGGCCGGTGGCGCTCGTGTAGAGCTCGATCTCGTGCGCGAGCTTGGCGGTGCCGCTCGAGTCGGTGAACACGATGTCGTTGCCGCTTGCCTGCGCGTTCGCCTGCAGGTTCGCGTCGGTGACGCTCACCAGCACCGGGAAGTTGGTCAGCGCACCACCCACCTTGGTGTGATCGATCGTGATCGCCTTGCGGTACTGCCACGCCGCGTCGTACCACGGCGGCGTGGTCGCGCAGGTC
>JBAUTD010000464.1:0-1577 GCA_049582045.1 Burkholderiales bacterium | reverse complement strand
ATCTCGCGCCGCGCGCGCCCTCGCGGCGCCGGGGCTTCCTCGTCCCTTCGCCGCAGCAGCGCGTAGCCGATCACGAGCAGCGGGAATCCGCCGTGCCAGAGAAAGTACAGCCACGCCGTCGTCTGCTGTCCCGCGAACAGGCCCGTGGGCGTGAACAGGCCGGGAAACGTCAGCCCGTGCGCGACCGCCATGAGCGAGCTGAACAGGTAGGCGCAGGCGAGCACCAGAACCGCGCGCGAGCGCAGGATCGCGAACTGGCCGTAGAGCAGCACCGCGGTGATGAGATCGTTGATGACCAGCGCCGACTGGTAGATCGGCAGGAACGCCTCGGCCGGCGCAAGCGGCCGCTTCGCGAACGGCGCCGCAACGAGGAACACGAGCGTCGACAGCAGCACCACCCAGAGCGCCATCCGGCGCTCGCCCGCCTGGGCGGGGAAAGTGGAGAGGAACGGGCTGCGTACGGTGCCGAGCGCGACGGCCATCGTGCGGGGTTGGATCTTTGCGCAGCTCGCTGTTCGGTCTTGGATTATGGCCTCATTCGCCGCCGGCACGGCAAGGCGACGAAGAATCGGACAATCGGATATGGCAAATCGCTGTCATGAAACCGGCGCGCGCGCTTGGCTGCGCTCTATCAGCGCCCGGAACCTGCGGAAGATCTCCGGGTCGAGCTTGGCGCCGCTTTCCGACTCCATGATTTCCATGACCCGCGCGTGCGTGCGCACCGGGTGGTAGGGGCGCGCGCTCGTCATCGCGTCGTACGCGTCCACGATCAGCATGATGCGGCTGAGGAGCGGGATCGCCTCTCCCGCGAGGCCGTCGGGGTAACCGCTTCCGTCGAACGATTCGTGGTGGTGCCGGATCGCGGCCGCGACGACGTCGTGGTCGGGCAGATCCGCCGCCCTGAATATCAGTTCCCCGAGCTCCGAGTGCGTCTTCATCAGGTCCCATTCGTCGCCCGTCAGGCGCGCGGGCTTGAGCAGGACCGCGTCGGGAACGCCGATCTTGCCGATGTCGTGGAATCGCGCGCCGACGCGCAGGTGGTTCAGCTCGGCGTCCGAGACGTCGCAGGCCGCGCCCAGCTCGACGGCCAGGCGCGCCGACCGGTCGCAATGCGAGCGCGTGTACGAGTCGCGCACGTGGAGGGCCACCGACAGCGATTCGACCGAACCGAGCAGGCGCGGAAAGATCGTGACGGTCCTCATGATCTCCTCCTTGTGTGGGGACGGCATGCCATATGCGGAAAGCGTACTCCCGGGCGCGCCGCAGCGCGGCGGTTCGATGTTCATTTTGTGCAATGTTTCCGGGGCGAAAGCCCCTGCTGGCGAAAGGCTTACGCAGCGCGGCATTTGTTCCGCCGTCCGGCGCGGCCGAATCGAGCGATCGCGACAAGCCCGCGCCCTTTTTGTTTAGAGTGACGGCATGAAACTCGCGCACGCCCTGCTCGCCGCGTTGAAGGACTACGGCGCGGGCGAGATTTTCGGCATTCCGGGCGATTTCGCGCTGCCGTTGTTCCGCGAGATCGAGCGCGCCGGAATTCTGCCGCTGCACACGCTCAGCCACGAGCCGGCGGTCGGCTT
>JBAUTD010000463.1:0-5430 GCA_049582045.1 Burkholderiales bacterium | reverse complement strand
GGCCGGCGTAGTGCGCGGCAAGCGCAGCCAGGACCTGCGCCCCGGTGCGATCCCCGAAATCGCCGCCGGGCAGCGGCGAACCGGCGGTCCATGCCGCCTTCATGCGCGGGAAGTACGGTTCGAGCTTCTCCAGCACGTGCTCGGCAAGCCGTCGGTAGGTGGTGATCTTGCCGCCGAACACCGACAGCACCGGCGCCGCGCCGTCCAGATCGTCGACCCGCAAGGTGTAGTCGCGCGTGATCGCCGACGGGTCGCTGGTGCCGTCGTCGTACAGCGGGCGCACTCCCGCGTAGCGCCAGACGGCCTGCGCCGGCGCGCACGGCCGCGCGAGGTAGCGATTGACCGCGCGGCAAAGGTATTCGGCTTCCTCGCTGCTTGCCTCGGGGTGCGCCGGGTCGCCCTCGTGCGCGACGTCGGTGGTGCCCACGAGCGTATAGCGCTGCTCGAACGGGATCATGAATACCACGCGCCGGTCGTCGTTCTGCAGGATGTAGGCGTGGTCCGCATCGTACAGGCGCGGCAGAACCAGGTGGCTGCCCCGCACCAGGCGCACGTCGTCGCGGCTCGGCTGCCCGAGCCGGTCGTTCAGCACCCGCTTGACCCATGGGCCCGAAGCGTTGACGATCGCGCGCGCACCGACCTCGCGCTCGCCGCCGTCTGACGAGCGCAGCGTTGCGCGCCAGGCGCCACCTTCGCGCCGTGCCGAAACACACTCGGTGCGGGGCCGGACATCGGCTCCGAGCGCCTGCGCCGCCAGGGCGTTGACGACTACCAGCCGCGCGTCGTCGACCCGGCAGTCGGAATACACGAAGCCGTGCGTGAACGTCGGCTTGAGGCCCGCGCCATAGGGCGTGCGGTCGAGGCGAACCGCATGCGATCCCGGCAACGTGGTTCGTCGGCCAAGGTGGTCGTACAGGAACAGGCCGGCGCGGATCATCCAGCGCGGCCTGAGCTCGGGTACGTGCGGCATGACGAACCGCAGCGGCGACACCAGGTGCCCGGCGACTCGGAGCAGCACCTCGCGCTCGGCGAGCGCCTCTGCCACGAGGCGAAATTCGTAGTACTCCAGGTAGCGCAGCCCGCCGTGAATCAGCTTCGACGACCAGGACGAGGTCGCGCTGCCGAGATCGTCTCGTTCGACCAGCAATACCGAAAGCCCGCGCCCGGCGGCGTCGCGCGCAACGCCGGCGCCGTTGATGCCGCCGCCGACGACCAGCAGATCGTAGTCTTCCAAGGGGATGGGCAGAGAGTGCGAACGGTAGATTCTAGCGCCAGGCGACCGGAAAGCGCGCGCGCACCGCGACTCCGTCTGCCGAGGGCAGATTCGCGGCCGAGATCGAGCCGCCGTGGAACTCGACGATAAGCCGCGCCACGTAAAGCCCGAGGCCGAGGTGCGGCGCGCCCGGGCGCCGCTCGCCTCGCACCGAGACCATCGACTCGAACAGCCTGCCCTGCATGTCCTCGGGGAGCAGCGGCCCCTTGTTTTCGACGCTCAGCACCGCCTCGCCGCCCTGCTCCTCGAGCGCGACCCGGATCGGCTCGCCCGCGCGGCAAAAGTCCGCGGCGTTTTCCACCAGCTTGTCGAGCAGCTGGGCCGCGAGGTCCGGAGAACCCTCGATATCGATCCGCCGCTCGGGCAGCGAGAGCGCGATGCGCGCGTTCGGGTACGCCAGGCGGTAGCCCTCGACGCAGCCGCGCACCACCGGAACGAGGTCGTAGCGTTCGCGTTCCGCAGTTCGCAGTCCCTGCTCCAGGCGCGACGCTTCGGTCATACGCTGCAGGATCGTATTGAGCCGGGCGAGGCCTTCTTCGGCGCGGGCGATATACAGGCGCGATTCCTGCTGGGACGGTGCAAGCTGGAGGTTTTCCAGCGACGAGCGCACGACGGCGATCGGCGTACGCAGCTCGTGCGAGAGCCGATCGGCCATGCTCTCGAGATAGGCATGGTGCTGCGCGAGCCGCGCCAGCATGGCGGAAAAGCTGCGCGAAAGATCGCCGATCTCGTCGCCCGCCTCGGAGCCGGCGGCCAGGCGGGATATCCGGCCGCGGGGGTCGATGGCCGACTCCGCCTCGTCGCGCAGGCGGCGAATGCGGTGCGAAAGGCGCGTCGCGTATGCGATCAGGATCCCGCCCGCGCCCGCGAAGGCGGCGAGCGTCAGGAGCAGCAGGCGCTCGAGCGCGGCGCTGCGCAACGAAACGATGGGATTCGTGGTTTCTTCGACCACTACCGCGCCGGCGACGTCGTCGCCGTTCCAGATCGGGTAGGCGGCCGACAGCACCACCGCTCGGCCATCCGGGGTGCGCCGCATGCGGGTGCCGGGCGTACCTTGTAGCGCCGCAGTGATGTCGCGCCCCGTGGCGAGCACATCGTCCGGCAGGGCTTCGGCGAAGTCCTCGGTCGGGCGCTGGATCAGCCATCCGACCGCCCGCTGCCAGAGCGCCCGCAGCGCGTCCGAGTCCTCCGGCGGCGCGGGCCGGCGCAGGCTGCCGGCGAGCGCCAGGACCTGGTAGCGACGGTTGACGACCCAGATTCGAGAGCTCGAGCGCTGAACCCCGCGCAGAATGGCGGCGATCTCCTGCTGCGTCGGACCGGCGTCGACCGCCGCCTCGCGCGCCAGCGCCACGCTCGGCGCCTCTTGCTCAGTTCGGCCCTCGCGTTCGGCGAGCCTGCGCAGCTCCTCTTCGGCCTCCTTTCGCAGCGCATCGTCGTCGCGCTCGGGGACGGCGGCGAGCAGCTGCGGACGATCGTGCAGGGCGGTCGCCACCGCGCGCGCAGTGGCGAGCAGCGCGCGTTCCTCGCCCTCGAGGAGGAATCGCTCCATCTCGTTGACGTACAGCCAGCCCGCGAGCGGCAGCGCGAGCAACGCGAGGGAGACCAGCGCGAGCTTGGCGCGCAGGCTGATGCGCAATTGCATGGCGATCCCTACGCCTTCCAGCGATAGCCCATGCCGTAGGCGGTGTCGATCTGATCGAACGCCGGATCCACGGCGAGGAACTTGCGCCGGATGCGCTTGATGTGCGAGGTGACGGTGCTGTCGTCCACCACCAGCTGCGCTTCGCGCATGAGCTGCTCGCGGTTCTTCACGTGGCCGGGGTACTTGGCCAGCGCATGCACCATCCAGAATTCGGTCAGCGTCAGCGGCACTGGCCTGCCGCCCCACGCGACGCTGAAGCGTTTCAGGTCGAGAATCAGAGAGTCGCGCTCGAGCTTATCTTCGCTCGCCTGCGGCTGGCGCGCTAGCTCCGCGCGGCGAAACAACGCGGCGATGCGTGCCACCAGATGCGGCAGGCTGATGTCCTTGGTGAGGTAGTCGTCGGCGCCCAGGCGCAGGCCGGAAACCACGTCGAAGTCGCTATCGCGCGCAGTGAGAAAAATGATCGGCAGCGCCGCCGACAGCGCGCGCAGCTCGCGACACAGATCGAAGCCCCCGTCCACGTCGGCACCGAGGCCGATGTCGATGATGGCCAGATCGGGCAGCCTGGCCTTCATGGCGGCGAGCGCTTCGAGCCGGCTGCCGTAGGCGGCGATTTCGAAGCCGTGCTTGCGCAGCGCGTCCGCGTAGTTGGCGCGGATGGCTGGATCGTCCTCGACGATGGCGATGCGGCGTGACATGGCGACGAATATAGCCGATCAAGGTCCTCGCGGCGCCGGGTGCCACGGCTTTGCCACAATTGTCCATCGGCTCGCCATCAAAGTGCCGCGCTCCCGCCCCACGAGCGGTCCGTAATCGGTTTCCAGCATCCCGCGCGATCGACGACCGACGGAGGCGCCGTGAAGAACCTGGGAAGAAAGAGCCTGGCCGGAAGAATTGCCCTCGACTTGATCGGCTACGTCCTGCTCGCGGCGGCATTGGGAATCGTCACGGCCGTCGCACTGGCCAGCGTGGCATTGCTTTTCGCCAGTCAGGCCGAGGCGGCGGAGGCACTGCAGGAAGGCACGCTGCTTTTGCGCCCGCGCACCGAGGGTGAGCCCTCGAGCGCGCCCCTGCTTTCCACGGCCGTGGCATTCCACGTATCAGGAATGGTCGTGCGGGCCGAGGTGGTGCAGACCTTTCGCAACCCCGGCGAGGGCTGGGTCGAGGGCGTGTACGTCTTCCCGTTGCCCGAAACCGCCGCGGTCGACCACCTGCGGCTGCGCGTCGGCGAGCGCACGATCGAGGGCGAGATCGAAGAACGGGCGGCCGCGCAGCGCGCGTACGACGCGGCCAGCGCGCAGGGCAAGCGTTCGGCGCTGCTGGACCAGGAGCGGCCCAACATCTTCACCGCCAAGGTCGCGAACATCGGGCCGCACGAATCCATCGTCGTCGAGCTGCAGTACCAGGAAACCCTGCGCTACCGGGACGGCCGCTTCTCGCTGCGTTTCCCGATGGTGGTCGGGCCGCGTTACATTCCGCACGGCGTCGCCGACGCCGCGCGCATCACGCCCGTCGTGCTGCGCCCGAGTGAGGACCGCGCGCCGGTCAATCCCGTGTCGATCCGGGTCGACCTCGATGCCGGCGTCCCGCTGGCCGCGGTTTCGAGTCCGTACCACCGCGTCGACGTGCGCACGATCGGGAAGGCGCGGCGTGAGATCACCCTCGCCGAGGGCAGCACGCCGGCCAACCGGGATTTCGTTCTGAATTGGGCGCCGCGCCCTGACACCGCGCCGCAACTTGCCTGGTTCACCGAGAAGAAGGGCGGCAGATATTACGCGCTGCTCATGCTGATGCCGGCCCCCGCGGCGGCGGCGCGGCTGCCTCGGGAAGTGATTTTCGTGCTCGATACCTCGGGGTCGATGGCTGGCGCGTCGATCCGCCAGGCGCGCGATGCGCTCGTGCTCGCGCTCGAGCGCCTCGCACCCGATGACCGCTTCAACGTGATCGAATTCAATTCCGCCGCGCGCGCGCTGTTCCCCGAAGCGCGCGAGGCCTCCGCGGCCCACGTCGATCGCGCCGTTGCCTGGGTGCGCGGCCTCGCGGCGCGCGGTGGCACCGAGATGGCCGCGGCATTGAATCTCGCGCTCGACGGCGGCGACGCGGCAGACCACGTGAGACAGGTCGTATTCCTGACCGACGGCGCAGTCGGCAACGAGGAGCAGCTATTCAGCCTCATCAAGGCCCGCCTGGGCGACTCGCGGCTCTTCACCGTGGGCATCGGCTCGGCCCCGAACAGCCATTTCATGCGCAAGGCGGCCGAGCTCGGCCGCGGAACGTTCACTTACATCGGACGCATCGACGAGGTCGGCGCGAAGATGGCGACGCTGTTCGCCAAGCTCGAAGCGCCGGTCCTGAAGGACATCACGCTGCGCTGGCCCGCGGCGGCGCACGCAGAGGCCTGGCCCGCGCGCGTTCCCGACCTGTACGCCGGCGAACCCCTGGTGATAAGCGCCGCGCTCGAGCGTCTCGATGGCGAATTGCGTGTCACAGGCGCGCGCGGCGGGCACGTCTGGCA
>JBAUTD010000462.1:0-2525 GCA_049582045.1 Burkholderiales bacterium | reverse complement strand
GCCGAGAGGCGCGCGCGCGCCGAGGGCATCGAGGTGCCGGACGCGTTGCTGGCGAAGATCGCCGCGCTGACGACGGGCTGAGGCCATGACGGCGGAGCCGCTCCTCGACGCGTTCTGCGACGCGCTGTGGCTCGAGGACGGGCTCGCACGCAACACGATCGAGTCCTACCGGCGCGATCTGTCGCTTCTGGCGCGCTGGCTTGCGCGCCGCGGCGGCGCGCTCGAGTCCGCGAGCGAAGGCGACCTGCACGGCTTCTTCGCCTCGCGCCACCGCGGCGGGGCGTCGCACCGGGTATCGTCGGACGCGCGCATGCTCTCGACGCTCAAGCGCTTCTATCGCTACGCCTTGCGCGAGCGCAAAGTCCCGGCGGACCCGACGCTAAAGCTCGATTCGCCCAAGCGCGCGCCGCGCTTCCCCAAGACCCTGTCCGAGGCCGACGTCGAAGCGCTGCTCGCCGCGCCCGAGGTCGCCGAGCCTCTCGGATTGCGCGACCGGGCGATGCTCGAGGTGCTCTACGCCTCGGGCCTGCGCGTTTCCGAGCTGGTATCGCTCAGGACCTTCGAGGTCAATCTCGAGGCGGGCGTACTGCGCGTGATGGGCAAGGGCTCGAAAGAGCGCCTGGTGCCGCTTGGCGAGGAGGCAGTGCACTGGCTCAAGCGCTATCTGGGAGAAGCGAGGCCGCGGCTGCTCGGGCGTGCCGCGAGCGATGCGCTGTTCGTCACCGCGCGCGGCGCGGGCATGACGCGCCAGGCGTTCTGGCACAACATCAAGCGCTACGGCGCACGCGCGGTGCCGGGCAGGAGCCTGTCGCCGCACGTGTTGCGCCATGCCTTCGCCACGCACCTGATCAACCACGGCGCGGACCTGCGCGTCGTGCAGATGCTGCTCGGCCACGCCGACATCTCGACCACCCAGATCTACACCCACGTCGCGCGCGAGCGGCTCAAGCAGCTGCACGCGAAGCACCACCCCAGAGGATGAAGCGCCCCAGCCACAGCGAAACGCCCGCGACGCAGTTCCTCAGGAAGCACGGCGTCGCCTACCAGGAGCACTTCTACGACTACGTCGAGCACGGCGGCGCGGAGCGCGGCGCGCAAGAACTCGGCGTTCCCGGAAACGAGGTGGTGAAGACGCTGGTGATGGAGGACGAGCGCGCCGCGCCGCTGGTCGTGCTGATGCGCGGCGACCGCAAGGTTTCGACCAAGAACCTCGCGCGCCAGGCGGGGCGCAAGCGCGTCGAGCCGTGCCGGCCCGAGGTCGCGCAGCGGCATTCGGGCTACCAGGTCGGCGGCACTTCGCCCTTCGGCACGCGCAAGGCGATGCCGGTCTTCATGGAGCGCTCGATCCTCGAGCTGGCGCGCATCTACGTGAACGGCGGGCGGCGCGGATTCCTCGTCTGCCTGGCGCCGGCGGAGCTCGTGCGGGTGCTCGCGCCGCAGCTGGTCGAGGTGGCGCTCGAGGACTAGGTCCTTCGGCGCTCGATCGATACGCCGACCAGCTTGGCGTTGCCGAGGATTCCTATCTTGGCCGCGCTGACCCGCACCCAGGGCGCGCCGAAATCTCCCACGATGAGCTGCGCGATGCGCTCGGCGAAGGTCTCGACCAGCCGAAAGTGCCCGCTCGAGGCGATATCGCGGATGCGTAGCGCCACCTGCTCGTAGTCGATCGTGTCGGACACCTTGTCGCTGGTGAACACAGCGGTACCGGGCAGCCCGATATCGAGGTCGATCGAGACGATCTGCGGCACGTGGCGCTCGCGCTTGTGAATGCCGATCAGCACTTCGACGCGCAGCTCGCGGATGAGGATGCTGTCCATGACCTGGGCCGGATTATAGGGGTCTCGAGGGTAGAATGGCCCGCCAATGCAAACCGTACTGATCGTCCTCGCCGCCTACCTTCTTGGCTCGGTCTCGTTCGCGATCGTGGTGAGCCGCGCGCTCGCGCTGCCCGACCCGCGTTCCTACGGGTCGAAGAATCCCGGCGCCACCAACGTCCTGCGCAGCGGCAGCAAGGCCGCGGCGGTGCTCACGCTGCTCGGTGACGCGGGCAAGGGCTGGCTCGCCGTATGGCTCGCAGCCACGATTTCGGGCGGGGCCACTGTGGACGGCCTGGCCGCGCCGCTTGCCGGCCTCGCGGTGTTCGTTGGACACCTGTATCCCGTGTTCCATCGTTTCCGCGGCGGCAAAGGCGTCGCGACCGCGGGGGGCGTGCTGCTCGGCTTCGATCCCTGGCTCGGGCTGGCGACGGTGGCGACCTGGGTCGTGTTCGCCCTCTTCTTCCGCATCTCTTCGCTCGCGGCCCTTGCCGCGGCGCTGTTCGCGTCGTTCTACGCGTGGTGGCTGTTTGGCCTGAGGCCGCTGCTCGCGGCTGTATTGGCAATCGCGCTCCTGCTGGTATGGCGCCACCGCGCCAACATCGGCCGGCTCGCGGCAGGCACCGAGCCGCGGATTCGCTAGGAAAGCGTCGCGAGATCCCAGCGCGGGCGCACGCCGAACGCGGCGCGCTTGCGCGCTTGCCTGCCCTG
>JBAUTD010000461.1:0-1511 GCA_049582045.1 Burkholderiales bacterium | reverse complement strand
GCCGTCGGTCAGCACCACGTCGGCGCCGATCGCGCGCAGCTCATCGGAAAGCTCGGCGCGGCGCACCACGTTGACCGTCTTGGCGCCGGCTTCGCGCGCGAGGCGGATCAGGCAGTGGCCGACGCCGGAGTTGGCGGCGTTCTGGATCACCCACTGGCCGGGTTTGGGCGCGACGAAATCGTGCAGCATCAGCCAGGCGGTGGGCGGGTTGACGCGCAGCATCGCGAGCTGCCTGGGGTCGACGCCTTCCGGCAGCGCGAACACTGCCTTGCCGGGCGCCTTGATCCGCGCGCGCCAGGTGCCGGGGCCGGGCAGCAGCACGCGATCGCCTTGCTTGACGTGGCCGACGCCGGCGCCCGCCTTGGCGATGCGTCCGACGCCTTCGGCACCGGGAACCATCGGCAGCTGGGGCTGCGTGGCGCCATATTTACCTTCGAGATTGAGCAGGTCGGCGGGATTGATCGGGAACAGCTCGGTGTCGACGATCACCTCGCCCGGCCCGGGCTCGCCGGGGTCGGGCTGCTCGATCAACTCGATCACGGCGTCGGGCCGGCCGAAGGAAGAGACCTGAGTTTCGAGCATTTCCTGTTTCCTTATTGGTAGCGAATGCCTTTGCGCTCGAGCATGCGCAGCAGCGCGGGCCAGTCCTTGTGCTGCGAGCTGCGGTTGTCGCGATGGAATTGCTCGTCGGCCGTGGCGGCTGCCTGCGTGGACATCAGGAGCACGTTCTCCAGTCCGCCGGCTATCGCATCGACCTGGATCTGGCAGGCGCAATCGAGGTAGTACATCACCTCGAAAGCCTCGCGCACGCTCGCGCCGAGCGCGAGCAGGCCGTGGTTCCTGAGGATCATCGCCTTGGACGTCTGGCCCAGGTCGCGCGCCATGCGGGTCTGCTCGTCCATCTCGAGCGCGATGCCTTCGTAGTCGTGGTAAGTGACCTCGCCTTGCACCCGCATCGCGTGCTGGCTGATCGGCAGCAGGCCGCACTTCATGGCCGAGACCGCCACCCCTGCGCGGGTGTGGGTGTGGATCACGCAGGCGATCTCGGGCCGCGCCTTGTGCACGCAGCTGTGGATGACGTAGCCGGCCTGGTTGATGCCGTACTCGAGCGGGTCGTCGAGGACGCTGCCGTCGATGTCGATCTTGACCAGATTCGAGGCGGTGATCTCGTCGAACATCAGGCCGTAGGCGTTGATCAGCAGGTGCTCGGTGCCGGGGATTCGGGCGGAGAAATGGGTGTAGATCAGGTCGGTCCAGCGCAGCTGCGCCGCCAGCTGATAGGCCGCGGCCAGGTCCACGCGCACCTGCCATTCGTCGCCGCTCACGCGGTCGCGCAGGGAAGGCGTCTCCACGCTCTTTAGCTTTGCCGTCATCGCGGATCTCCTAGGAAGCGGGCAATGATACGCGCCCTCAGGCCACCTGCTCCAGGCCGAACTCGACCGCCTCGAGCGCCTCGTCGAGCAGCGCCGGGTCGTTGCGCGCCAGGCGCGCGGAGTCGGACAGCATGCGGC
>JBAUTD010000460.1:0-2076 GCA_049582045.1 Burkholderiales bacterium | reverse complement strand
CGGCACGACCGGCCAGTGGCCGGCATGCCCGATCGCGCTGCAGATCGCGGCGTAGCCGAAGCAGACCTCGATCGAATGCCCGAGCGGCGGCGCCTTCTTCCCGCCGTCGTGCACCACGGCCAGGTCGTGCTCCAGATGCGACAGATCGTGCAGCTGCGCGCCGATCTGCCCGAGCAGCAGGGCCAGGATCGCGAGCAGGCCGGCGGCGCGACGCGTCGTCATCAGGGAAGAAGGATCCGTACCGAAGCGCCGAGAATACTGCGGGAACTCGCATCGTGCACGCGCGTCAGGGCGAGGCAAGCTTGGCCGGAGCCGAGAACGGCTTGTCGGCGTCGACCACGAACATCACCAGCGCATGCAGGTCACTGGTCCCGGCGCTGTAGACCTCCATCGGCGTGTTGGCGGCGTGGCCGAGCATCGACTGGCCGGCCTCGACGTAGCTCACGCCCTCGGGCGTTTTCTGGCCCAGCCGGCCGCTCACCACGTAGAAGGTCTCCGAGCCCGGATGCCTATGCACCGGAGTCTTGACGCCCGGCGGCCCGCCCGTGCTGTTGATGCGCAGCAGGTACTCGTGCGCCGCGATGGGCGGCACCGGCCCGATCTCGGCCACCTTGGTCCCGCCGTCGGTGGCGCCGCCCTTGGGCCCGAGCGTGAACAGCCAGACCTTGCCGTCGACTTCGGCCGCGAGCGAAGTGTTCGCGTCGTCGCTGACCGTGTCGGGATTCCAGTGCTTGGCGTCCGCGGCGGCCTGCGCCTGGGCGAGGGTGGGGAAGGTCTCGATCCGCCAGTACAGCGGCCCGGCCGGCAGCTGCTTGAGCTTCTTCTGGGCCACCGGCTTGACCACGAACTTCTGCTGCGCCGCGGCCGGGGACGGCGGCAGGAGCGAGCCCGCGGCGGTCGCCAGGGCGATTCCCAACATGAAGCGCTTCATTTGAGCTCCTTTCCCGCGTCGGCGTGCGTCGAGTCGAGCTTGGCAGGAGACGAGAACGGCTCGTCAGCATCGACGACGAACATCACAAGCGAATGAAGCTCGGTCGCGCCGCTGCTGGAGACCCGCATCGGCGTGCCGGCGTCGTTGCCCGCGCTCGCGTGACCCGCGGCGACGCGCATGACTCCGCGAGGCGTGATGCTGCTCGTTTCGCCGGAGAGGACGTAGAACGCTTCGGAACCGGGGTGCGAGTGCGCCTTGGTAATGCTTCCCGGAGGACCGCTCGCATCGTTGATGCGCAGCAGGTATTCCTTCGCGGCCGGACGCGAAATGGGACCCACTTCCGCGACCTTGGTGCCTTCGACCGTGGACCCGCCCGGAGGGCCGAGGGTGAACAGCCAGACGTCGCCCGCCGCCTCGGCGACCAGCGACCAGGGGCCCGCCGCGGCCTTCGCGTGATCGAGCGCGTCGTCGACCGAGTTGCCGTGCTCGTCGACGCCACTGCCATAGAGGCCGCTGCTGAAGCGCTCGATGCGCCAGTAAAGCGGCCCGGCCGGCAGTTCCGAAACCTTCCTTTGGGCCAGCGGCTTGATGACGAACTTTCCCTGGGCGGCCGCCGTCGACGGCGAAAGCCACAACCCCCATGCTACGACCGCTATCAACCCCGCTGTAAACCTCCTCATAGTCGCCTCCTCAGGTTTGGATGATTGCCGAATCGCTTCTCGACGCCTAACATCCAACTCCCCTCCGCGCGGGACCGTCCCGACGAAACGGTTACGCTTTTCCTATGGAAGTGCTTGCGCGCCTTCGGATCGGTGAGTGGCAGGTCGAGCGCACGACCAACGAGCTCGTGCGGGCCGGCGAAGCGGTGCGCATCGAGCCCAAGGCGGTGGAAGTGCTCATGGCGCTTGCCTCGCGCGCCGGGCAGGTCGTGAGCCGGGAGGAACTCATGGCCGCGGTATGGCCGGGCGTGATAGTGGGCGACGAGGCCCTGACGCAGAGCATCATCAAGCTGCGCCGGGCGCTCGGGGACAACCCGCGCGCGCCCACCTACATAGAAACCATCTCGAAGCGGGGCTACCGCCTGATCGCGCCGGTGCGGCGGGTCGGCGATGCTCCGGCCGCGCCCGCGCGTCGTCGCATTTCCT
>JBAUTD010000459.1:0-7629 GCA_049582045.1 Burkholderiales bacterium | reverse complement strand
CAGCCGACCAGCAGCGCGGCGATCGCCGCCGCGCCGAGGAACGGCCAGCCCTCGCGCGCGATCAGCGGATGCGGATAGCGCGCGGCCATCCGTCAATTCTTCGATTGATCAACCAGGCGGTTCTTGCGGATCCAGGGCATCATTTCGCGCAGCTTGCCGCCCACGGTCTCGATCGGATGCTCCGCGGTCATGCGCCTGCGGCTGAGCAGGGTCGGCGCCCCGGCCCGGTTCTCCAGCACGAAGTCCTTGGCGTACTCGCCAGACTGGATGCGCGCCAGCGCCTCGCGCATGACGTTCTTGACGCGCTCGTCGATGACCTTGGGCCCGGTGACGTATTCGCCGTACTCGGCGTTGTTCGAGATCGAGTAGTTCATGGTGCCGATGCCGCCCTCGTACATCAGGTCGACGATCAGCTTCAACTCGTGCAGACACTCGAAGTAGGCCATCTCGGGCGCGTAACCCGCCTCGGTGAGCACCTCGAAGCCCTTCTTCACCAGCTCGACGCAGCCGCCGCACAGCACGGCCTGCTCGCCGAACAGGTCGGTCTCGGTCTCCTCCTTGAACGAGGTCTCGATCACGCCGGCCTTGCCGCCGCCGATCGCCGCGGCGTAGGAAAGCGCCATGTCGCGCGCCTTCTTGGACGCGTTGCGGTGCACCGCGATCAGCATCGGCACCCCGCCGCCGCCGGCGTAGGTCGAGCGCACCGTGTGCCCGGGCGCCTTGGGCGCCACCATCCACACGTCGAGATCCGCGCGCGGCTGGACCTGGCCGTAGTGCACGTTGAAGCCGTGCGCGAAGGCGAGCGCGCCGCCCTTCTTGATGTTCGGCTCCACCTCGGCCTGGTAGACCGCCGCGATGTGCTCGTCGGGCATCAGCATCATCACGATGTCCGCGCCCTTGACCGCGTCGCCGATTTCGGCGACCTTGAGCCCGGCCTTCTTCGCCTTGTCCCAGGACGCGCCGCCCTTGCGCAGCCCGACCGTGACCTTGACCCCGGAGTCGTGCAGGTTGAGCGCGTGCGCATGGCCCTGCGAGCCGTAGCCGAGAATGGTGACCTTCCTGCCCTTGATGAGCGAGAGATCGGCGTCCTTGTCGTAGTACACCTTCATTTTCTTCCCCTAGTTTCTAGACTCGCAAAATCCGGTTGCCGCGCCCGATGCCCGAGGTGCCGGTGCGCACGGTCTCCAGGATCGCGCTCTGGTCGAGCGCCTGGATGAACGCATCGAGCTTCCTGCCGTCGCCGGTCAGCTCGATGGTGTAGGTATTGTCGGACACGTCGATCACGTGCGCGCGGAAGATGTCCGCCATGCGCTTCATTTCCTCGCGCTCCTTGGCGCCGGCGCGGACCTTGATCAGCATCATCTCGCGCTCGATGTGCTCGGCCTCCGACAGGTCCACCACCTTCACCACCTCGACCAGCTTGTTGAGCTGCTTGGTAATCTGCTCGATCACGTCCTCGGAGCCCGTGGTGACGATCGTCATGCGCGACATCGACGGATCCTCGGTCGGCGCCACCGTGAGCGACTCGATGTTGTAGGCGCGGGCCGAGAACAGCCCGGACACGCGCGACAGCGCTCCTGCCTCGTTCTCCAGCAGGATGGAGATGATGTGGCGGCTCACAGGTCTTCGGCGAGGATCATTTCCGAGATGCCCTTGCCGCCGGGCACCATCGGGTAGACGTTCTCGGTCTGGTCGGTGATGAAATCCATGAACACCAGCTCGTCCTTGCGCTTGAACGCGTCGCGCAGCGCCGGTTCGACGTCCGCCGGCTTTTCGATCAGCACGCCGCGGTGGCCGTAGCCCTCGGCCAGCTTGACGAAATCGGGCAGCGCGTCCATGTAGGACTCGGAGTAGCGGTTGCCGTGGAAAAACTGCTGCCACTGGCGCACCATGCCCATGTACTTGTTGTTGAGGTTCACGATCTTGATCGGCAGGCGGTACTGCTTGCAGGTCGAAAGCTCCTGCAGGCACATCTGGATGCTCGACTCGCCGGTGACGCAGGCGACCGTCGCGCCCGGGTTGACCAGCTGCACGCCCATCGCCGCGGGCAGACCGAACCCCATGGTGCCCAGGCCGCCAGAGTTGATCCAGCGGCGAGGCTTCTCGAACTTGTAGAACTGCGCCGCCCACATCTGGTGCTGGCCGACGTCAGAGGTGACGAACGCGTCCCCTTTGGTGACTTCGTACAGCTTCTCGATCACGAACTGCGGCTTGATGATCTTGGAGTTGCGGTCGTACTTGAGGCAATCGCGCGCGCGCCACTCTCCGATCTGCTTCCACCAGGGCGCGATTTCGGGCTTGCCGCCCTCGGCGGAAAGCAGCTTGATCAGGTCCTGCAGCACCTCCGGCACGTGGCCGACGATCGGCACGTCGACCCTGACGCGCTTGGAGATCGACGACGGGTCGATGTCGATGTGGATGATCTTGCGCGGGTTCTGCGCGAAGTGCGCCGGGTTGCCGATCACGCGGTCGTCGAACCGCGCGCCGATCGCGAGCAGCACGTCGCAGTTCTGCATCGCCATGTTGGCTTCGTAGGTGCCATGCATCCCGAGCATGCCGAGGAACTGCGGGTCGCTCGCCGGGTAGCCGCCCAGCCCCATCAGGGTGCTGGTGCAGGGGAAGCCGAGCAGCCTGACGATCTCGCCCAGCTGCTTCGCGGCGTCCGACAGGATCACGCCGCCGCCGGTGTAGATCATCGGCCGCTGCGCCCCGAGCAGCAGCTGCGCCGCCTTGCGCAGCTGGCCGGCGTGGCCCTTGCGCACCGGGTTGTAGGAGCGCATCGAGACCGTCTCGGGATAGGCGAACTCGCAGCTCTGCATGGTGACATCCTTCGGGATGTCGACCAGCACCGGCCCGGGGCGCCCGGTCTGCGCCAGGTAGAACGCCTTCTTGATCGTGCCCGCGAGATCCTTCACGTTCTTGACCAGGAAATTGTGCTTCACGCACGGGCGCGTAATGCCGACCGCGTCGACTTCCTGGAACGCGTCGAGCCCGATCGCCGCCGTCGGCACCTGGCCGGTGATCACCACCATCGGGATCGAGTCCATATAGGCGGTGGCGATGCCGGTCACCGCGTTGGTGACGCCGGGGCCCGAGGTGACCAGGCACACGCCGACCTTGTTCGACGAACGCGAGTAGCCGTCGGCGGCGTGCGCGGCGCCCTGCTCGTGGCGCACCAGGACATGCTTGACCTTGTCCTGCTTGAACAGCTCGTCGTAAATGAACAGCACCGCGCCGCCGGGGTAGCCGAAGACGTACTCGACGCCCTCCTCTTGCAGGCAGCGCACGACGATCTCGGCGCCGGTAAGCGCAATCCCTTTGGCTCGGTCCATGACTTGAATTGCCCGGAAGTGGCGGAAAACCTTGAACAATAAAGACTTGCTGCGATGCGGTCAAGGGAGCGAAACGGGCTGGCCGCGACAGTTTTGGTAACATTCCGTTCCGGATCACTTCGCGCACCCGCGCACGATAAAAGGGCCTACCCTGGCGACTCGCAGCGAGCTTTCGGCGTTCCTCGAGAGTGTCGAGCGGCGAGCCTTCAAGCAGGCCGTGTTTGCGGTTCGCGACGATGAGGCCGCGCTGGATATCGTGCAGGACGCAATGCTGCGGCTGGCCGAGAAGTACGGCGACCGGCCGGCGGAGGAACTGCCGCTGCTGTTCCACCGCATCATGCAGAACGCGATCCGGGACTGGTACCGGCGCCAGAAGGTACGCTCGCTGTGGACGACGCTGCTGTCGTCGCTGCACCCGGGCCGCGGCGAGGAGGACGAGCGCGATCCGCTCGACAGCCTCGAAGTCGAGCAGGTGTCGCATTACGCCGGCGGGCCCGGCGAGTTGCTCGAACGATCGCAAGCTGTTGAAATAATAGAGCAAGAGATCGCGAGACTACCTGCCCGTCAACGAGAAGCTTTCCTGATGCGTTACTGGGAGGAACTGGACGTGGCTGAGACGGCGATGGCGATGGGATGCTCGGAGGGCAGCGTGAAAACGCACTGCTCCCGGGCCGCGCGCGCGTTGGCGACGGCGCTCAAGGCCCGCGGCATCACGCTGTAGCGCAGCAGGCGTCCGGCAGACAGAGATGAACGAACCCGAACTCGGAAACAGGATCCGCCACCTGCTCAACCAGGGGGTGCACGACGACCGCCTGGACGCGCGCGTCGCCGAACGGCTGCGCGTGGCGCGCCTGCGGGCGATGGAGCGGCAGAAGGCCGAGCCCGCCTCGGCCTACGGCTGGAACGCAGGGCTGCTCGTGCGCTTGGGCGGCCTGGGCGGGCTTTCGCTGCGCCTGCTGCTGCCGGTGGCGCTGCTCGGCGTCGCGCTGACGACGATCTACGGCTGGCAACAGAACCAGAAAGTGGCCGAGTACGCGGACATCGACAGCCAATTGCTGGCCGACGATCTCCCGATCGACGCCTATCTCGACAAGGGCTTCGACGCTTGGCTGAAACAGCACGGCGTGCACTGAGCGCAGCTGCGCGCTGGCTCGGCGCCCTGGCCGGCGCGCTCGCGTTCGCCTCGCTCGTACTCGCCGCGCCGCAGACCAAGAATCCTTCCTGGTCGCAGCTCACCCCGCAGCAAAAGGAAATCCTCGCTCCGCTCGCCGGCGAGTGGGACAAGCTCGAGCCGGTGCGCAAGAAGAAGTGGCTCGGCGTGGCCAAGCGCTACCCCAAGATGACGCCGATCGGCAAGAAGCGGGTCCAGACGCGGATGCGCAAGTGGGCCGAGCTGACCCCGGCGCAGCGCGAGGAGGCGCGCAAGAAGTACCAGCGCATCGACAAGCTGCCCCCGGCCAAGCGCGAGGCCCTGCGTCAGAGCTGGAAGGAGTACGAGTCGCTCCCGCCGCAGCAGCGCAAGTGAGGGCGCCGGGGCTCCTGCGGCGGCTCGCCGCCATGACCTATGAAGGCACTCTGCTGTTCGGCGTGGCGTTCGTGTCGACCGCGCTGTTCCTGCTCGCCAGCGGCGGCACCTCCGGGCTCGAGGGCTGGCGCCACCTCGCGCTGCAGCTCTACCTCGGCGCGGTGTTCGCGGGCTATTTCCTGTGGTGCTGGCTGCGCGGCGGGCAGACCCTCGCCATGAAGGCCTGGCACATCCGCCTGGTGGCGCCGGGCCGCGAGCGCGTGCCGCCGGGCAAGGCCCTGCTGCGCTTCGTGCTCGCCGTGCTGCTGGTGCCGAGCGGGATCGGGATCGTCTGGGCCCTGTTCGATCGCGAGCGCCAGTTCCTGCACGACCGCCTAGCCGGCACCCGCCTCGTTTCCGTGCCGCGCTAGATCAGCGCCTTTCCACCCACCACATCATCAATACCGCGGCGAGGAAGAACGCGGCGCTCGGCACCGCGGCCGCCGCGACCGGCGGCCAGTTCTGCAGCAGGCCGATGTGCGAGAACAGGCTGTTGAGCATGTGGAAGAAGGTGCCGAGCATGATGCCCGAGAACACCTTGATGCCCACCATGCCTGCGCGCGCCTGGATGTATGCGAAAGGCAGGGCGAGCGCCATCATCACCAGCACCGCGAGCGGGTAGAACAGCTTCTTCCACATCGCGATCTCGTAGCGCTCGGTCTTCTGCCGGTTGCCGGCCAGGTGCTCGGTGTACTTGTACAGCTTCCAGGCCGACATGCGCTCCGGCGCGACGATCAGCACATCGAGCATCTCGGGATTGACCGCCGAGTGCCATTCCACGCTCGGCAGGCGCTCGACGCGCGGACCCTCGGAGGTGAACTCGGTCTGCGCCACGTCGATCAGCTTCCAGTTCCCGCCGCCGAGGTACTCGCCGCGCGCCGCCGCGCGCGCGAGCTGCAGCCGGTCGTTCTTGTCGAACTGGTAGATGCGAACGTCGGTAAGCGCGCTCGCGCTGCGGGCCTCGCGCACGTTGATGAACGAGCGCTCGTCCTTGAACCAAAGACCGGTTCGCATCTCCTGCCCGATCAGCGCGCTCATCGCGTGCAGGCGCAGCTTCTGCGCCGCCTCCTCCGCCGCCGGCGCCACCCACTCGCCGACGACGAATGTCGCGACGACGAACACCATCCCCACCTTCAGCAGCGCCGTGCCCGCGCCGCGCGGCGACATTCCAGAGCCGCGCATGACCGTGAACTCCGAGTTGCTCGCCAGGTGCGCGAGCACGTACAGCGTGCCGATCAGCACCACCACCGGAAACAGCTCGTAGGCGTGCGCCGGGACCGACAGCAGCACGAAGATGAACACCTCGCGCAGGTGATAGCTGCCGCGCCCGAGGTCGCCCAGCTCGTGGATCAGGTCGAAGAAGGCGAACAGCGACAGGAAGCCCAGCAGCACGAAGCCGACCGCGGCGAAGATCTGGCGCGCCAGGTAGCGCTCGAGAGTGCGGGAGCGCATCTCGTGCGCCGCGCCTTCAGCGCGCCAGCCGCAGCCGGAACAGCTGCGTGCGGCGCGCGAACAGGACCAGCAGCAGAACCAGCATGACGCCGTGCACCAGCCACCAGCCGCGCGAGAAATCCAGCCGCCCGAGCGTCACCCGCGCCTGACTGACCGACAGCAGGTTCGAGTACACGACGTAGGTGAGCAGCGCGAACGCCAGGTTCACCGAGCGGCCGGCGCGCGGGTTGACGAAGCTCATCGGGATCGCGAGCAGCACCAGGATCAGGGCCGAGATCGGGATCCCGATGCGCCACACCAGCTCGCCCAGGTTGGCGTCGGTCGGGTTGCGCATCAGCGCCACGGTCGACAGGTCCTGGTGCGAGGCCGAGGGCAGCGGGCCCTGGCTCGACTTGATGCGGGTCGCGTAGCGCCCGAAGCGCATGATGCGGTAGTCCGCCTCGCCCGGGCGGCCCTCGTAGCGCTGGCCGTCGTCGAGCACGAGGAAGCGGTCGCCGTTCGGCGCCGTCTCGGTGCGCCCGGTGCGGCTCATCATCACGCCCTCGCGCTGGTGCTGGACCGAGTTGACGAACACGTTGTTCACGGTGGACTTGTCGGCGCCGACCGAGTCGACGAAGAACACGCGGTCGTGGTCGCCCGACTCGCCGAAGGTGCCGGGATCGACGCGCGACACGTCGTCGCGCGCCTGAATCCCGGCGCTGTACTGCTGGGCGATCTGGGCCGCCCAGGGCGCAAGGAACAGCGACGTGGCTGCGATCAGCGCGACCAGCGGCAGCGCGAACTTCAGCACCGGCGCGAGCCATGCGGTCAGCGACAGGCCGGAGTTGAACCAGATCACCATCTCCGAGTCGCGATAACTGCGCGAAAGCGTGAGCAGCACCGAGACGAACAGCGTGAGCGACAGCAGCACCGGCAGCGTGGTGACCGAGAAGAAACCCAGGTAGGCGAACACCGCGTCCGACGGAATCTTGCCGCCTGCGGCGTCGCCGAGCAGACGGATCAGGCGCGTGGTGAGCGCGATCGAGAACAGGGTCAGGAACACCGCGCTCGCGAGGCTCGCGAATTCCCTGATCAGCGCGCGTTGAAAGATCATCTTCGCTCGAGCGTCCCCCTCGATTCACAGCCGGCTGCAAAACATGCGATCATTTGCGCCGTCCGAAAGGCGGGAGAACGCGGTGGAATTTAGCATAAAAACCCTTGTGCCCGAGCGTGCCAAGACGGGCTGCCTCGTGCTCGGCGTGTACCAGGGCGGCGCGCTGACGCGCGCGGCCCAGCTCGCCG
>JBAUTD010000458.1:0-2434 GCA_049582045.1 Burkholderiales bacterium | reverse complement strand
GGCTCGCGCCTGTGGTGCCGAGCGCAGGGCCGCTCGCTCGACCCGTCCGCGCCGGAGGAGTCCGCGATTTTCGTGTTCTCCGACGCGAGCGAGCGCATCGCGGCCGAGCAGGCGCTACGCGAGAGCGAGGCGCTGTACCGCAACCTGGTCGCGACATCCAACGACCTCATCTGGTCGATCGACCTCGAGCGGCGCTGGACCTATCTCAATCCGATCGCCGCGCAGCGGATCTACGGCTGCGCGGTCGAGGAGCTGATCGGCCGGCCGCTCGTTGACCGCAGCTCGCACGCGGTGCGCGAGCGCGATGCGGCGGTGTTCGCCCGGGTACTGGCGGGCGAGCAGGTGTTCGATTACGAGACGCGGCACACCAGGCGCGACGGCAGCCACGTCGACCTGTCGTTCAACGCCACCGCGCTGCGCGACGCGAACGGCGCCGTCATCGGCGCGACCGGAACGGCGCACGACGTGAGCGAACAAAAGCGCGCCGCGGCGGCGCTGCACGAGAGCGTCGAGAAGCTGCGGCTCGCGGTCGATGCCGCCGACCTCTACTACTGGGAATGGGATTTGCGCACGGACAAGCTGACCTGGGGCCGCGACCCGGGCGGCCTGATCGGGCGTCCCGACGAGCGCTCGCGCCTGTACCCGGATTTCCGCGACATGGTGCATCCGGAGGATCGCGAGCGCTATCTCGCGGCCGGACGCGCGGCGCTCGCCGCAGGCGAGCCCTATGCGGCGGAGTTCCGCGTCGTGACCCGCGACGGGGAGGTGCGCTGGATCGCGGCGCACGGCTCGGTCCTCAGGCCGCCCCAAGGCGGGGTCGCCCGGATGATAGGCGTGTCGCAGGACATCACCGAGCGCAAGCGCCAGGAGGAGGAGGTGCGCTTTCTCGCCTACCACGACACGCTCACCGGGCTGCCCAACCGGCGCCTGCTGGACGACCGGATGCGCCAGGCGGTCTACCTCGCGCAGCGGCGCGACGTCAGGGTCGCTGCGCTGCTGATCGACCTGGACGACTTCAAGCAGGTCAACGACGCGCTCGGACACCGCGCCGGCGACGCGGTGCTGCGCGAGGTGGCGCAGCGCCTGTCGGCCTGCATGCGCAAGTCCGATACCCTGGCGCGCCAGGGCGGCGACGAATTCGTGGCGCTGCTGCCGGACCTGCAGCGGGAGTCGGACTGCCAGTTCGTGGCGGAGAAGGTGCTGCGGGCCCTCGAGCCGGAGTTTCACGTCGAGGGGCGCGTGTTCCGCATCGGCGCGAGCATCGGCATATCGATCTACCCGTCGGATGCGAGCGACGGCGAAACGCTGCTGCGCAACGCCGACGTCGCGATGTACCGTGCCAAGCAGCTGGGCAGGAATCAGTACCGGTTCTACGGCCATTGAGGCGCGGTATAGTGGCCGCATGAGCAGCCCGCAAACCAGGCTGCCGCCCGAGGCGAGGCGCGGCGACTGGCGGCAGTTCGCGCGCCTGGCGCGCTTCATGCTGCCTTATCGCGCACGGATCGCCGGCGCGCTGCTGGCGCTGGTGGTGGCCGCGAGCTGCGTGCTCGCACTCGGTCAGGGCCTCAAGCACGTGGTCGACAACGGCTTCGGCAGCGGCGACCCGCGCCTGCTGAACGAGGCGCTCGGCGCGATGATCGCCGTCGCGGCGGTGCTCGCGGTCGCGACCTACTTCCGCTTCTTCCTCATGATGGCCACCGGCGAGCGGGTGATCACGGACCTGCGGCGCGCGGTGTTCGACCACATCCTCGGGCTCGAGCCGGGCTTCTTCGAGGCGACGCGCACCGGCGAGGTGATCTCCCGCCTGTCCACCGACAGCACCCTGCTGCAGCAGGCGATCGGGTTCGGCCTGTCGATGTTCGTGCGCAACCTGCTGATGATGGCGGGCGCGGCGGTGATGCTGTTCGTGACGAGCTGGAAGCTCGCGCTCATGGTGCTGCTCGGCGTTCCCGCGACGCTGGTGCCGATCCTGCTGCTCGGGCGGCGCGTGCGGCGGCTGTCGCGCGCCAACCAGGACCGGGTGGCCGATGTCTCGGCTTACGTCGACGAGGCGATCCACGAGATCCGCACCGTCCAGGCCTATACGCACGAGGACGCAGATCGTGCGGCCTTCGCCGAGCATGCCGAGGCCGCATTCGACGCGGGCGTGGCGCGCATCCGGCAGAAGGCGCTGCTCATCTCGAGCGTCATGCTGATCGCATTCAGCGCGGTCGGCCTGATCCTGTGGATCGGCGGCTACGACGTGCTCGCCGGCCGGCTGACCGCGGGGGAGCTCTCGGCGTTCGTGTTCTACGCGCTGGTGGTCGCGGGCGGCGCGGGGACGGTATCGGAAGTGTGGGGCGAGTTGCAGCGCGCCGCAGGCGCCACCGAGCGCCTGATCGAGCTGCTCGAGACCGAGCCCGGCATCGTCGCGCCGGCGCAGCCGCGGCAGCCG
>JBAUTD010000457.1:0-2718 GCA_049582045.1 Burkholderiales bacterium | reverse complement strand
CGCCGGCACGCCCGCCGCCAGGCCGAGCGCGGCGAGCGCCCGCAGGAATTCGCGCCGCGAGCTCATTTGCCGCCCATTTTCCGCTTATTTTCCAATGTCCGAGAAGTACTCGTGCTGGGCGGTATCGACCAGGCTGCGGCGCAGCTCGACCGGCGCGCTGTGATAGGTGTAGGCGACGCGGTCGATCTCGAGCAGCGGGGCGCCCTTCCTGACCGCGAGCAGCCGCGCCACCTCGGCGTCGGCCAGGGTGGCGTGCAGGCGCTCGCTGGTGCGCAGCACGTTGATGCCGTAGCGCGTCTGGTAGAGGTGATAGATGGTGTTGTCGCGCGAGGTGAGGATGCGCTCGGTGAGATCGGGGAACAGCCGCTGCGGCAGCACCAGGTCGTCGAGGATCACCGGCTTGTCCGCGAGCGACAGCAGATTTCGGATGCGCAGCACCGGGTCGCCGGCAGCGATGCCGAGCTTGGCGGCCTCCGTCGCCTCGGCGCGGCCGCGCCGGAAAGCGAGCGTCGCAGTGCGCGGATATTGCTTTTCGCCCTCGCGCGGCACGACGTGGAAGAAGTGGAACATCAGCCGGTTGGCGCCGTGCGAGGCGATGAAGGTGCCGCTGCCCTGGCGGCGCACGACGACGCCCTCGGCCACCAGCTCGTCGATCGCCTTGCGCAGGGTGCCGATCGAGACGCCGTAGCGCTGGGCCAGCTTCGCTTCCGAGGGCAGCGCCTCGCCCGGCTGCCATTCGCCTTGCGCCAGGCTTTGGGTGAGCACCCGCTTCACTTCCTTGTAAAGCGGGGCGGCGACCGCGCGGTCGAGGACCTGGTTCATGGCACGGCGACTCTAGCACGCAAGTCATACAACTCATATAGTTGACTTGGCCGCGAATGCGGGCTTAGACTCCCGGTTCCCCGCAACAGCGCAACCCGAACGGAGAGGGCGATGATTCACTTCGTGGTGCACGAGGAAGGCGACGGCGTCGGCGTCGTCGTGGTCGAAGGCGTCAAGGCCGGGCAGGAGCTGACCGGCTGGATCATGGAAGACGACAAGGACATCAAGATCAAGGCCCAGAGCGACATTCCGATCGGGCACAAGGTCTCGCTCAAGGACTACAAGCCGGGCGATACGGTGATCAAGTACGGCGTCGACATCGGCAAGGTCGTGGCGCCGATCAAGCGGGGCGAGCACCTGCACGTTCAAAACGTCAAGACCAAGCGGTGGTGAGAATGGACCTATCCAAAGCGAGTTTCTGGGGCTACAAGCGCGAAAACGGCCGCGTGGGCGTACGCAATCACGTCATCATCCTGCCGGTGGACGACATTTCGAATGCCGCGGCCGAGGCGGTGGCGAACAACATCAAGGGCACCCTGGCGTTGCCGCACCCTTACGGGCGGCTGCAGTTCGGCGCCGACCTCGACTTGCACTTTCGTACCCTGATCGGCACCGGGGCGAACCCGAACGTGGCCGCGGTGGTGGTGATCTGCATCGAGGAGCAGTGGGGCAAGAAGGTCGCCGAGGGGATCGCTGCGACCGGCAAGCCGGTGGCGTACTTCGGCATCGAGCAGCACGGCGATCACGACACGATCCTGCGCGCCTCGAAGGCGGCCAAGGAGTTCGTGCAGTGGGCGAGCGAGCGCCGGCGCGAAGAGCGCCCGCTGAAGGAACTGTGGGTCTCGACCAAGTGCGGCGAGTCCGACACCACCTCCGGCTGCGGCTCGAACCCGACGGTGGGCAACGCGTTCGACAAGCTCTACCCGCAGGGGGTGACGCTGTGCTTCGGCGAGACCACTGAGCTGACCGGCGGCGAGCACCTGGTGGCGGCGCGCTGCAGGAATGACGAGGTGAAAAAGAAGTTCCAGTTCATGTTCGACCGCTACCAAGAAGTGATCGAGCGCCACAAGACGAGCGACCTGTCGGACTCTCAGCCGACCAAGGGCAACATCGAGGGCGGCCTGACCACGATCGAGGAAAAGGCCCTGGGCAACATCCAGAAGATCGGCAAGAAATGCGTGGTCGACGGGGTGCTGGACAAGGCCGAAGAGCCCACCGGTCCCGGGCTGTGGTTCATGGACTCGTCCTCGGCCGCGGCCGAGATGGTGACGCTGTGCGCGGCCTCGGGCTTCGCGGTGCACTTCTTCCCCACCGGGCAGGGCAACGTGATCGGCAACCCGATCCTGCCGGTGATCAAGCTGTGCGCCAACCCGCGCACCGTGCGCACCATGGGCGAGCACATCGACGTCGACGTCACCGGGCTGCTGCGCAAGGAAATGACGCCCGACCAGGCCGGCGACAAGCTGCTCGAGTGCATGTTCCGCACCGCCAACGGCAGGCTGACCTCCGCCGAGGCGCTCGGGCACCGCGAGTTCGTCCTGACGCGGCTGTACGAGTCGGCATAGAGGCATGCGCGGCGCCGATATCCTGGCGCGGACGCTCTCGCGGGCGGGCGTGAAGCATGTCTTCTCGCTCTCGGGCAACCACGTCATGTCCGTGTACGACGCGGCGCTCGACGCGGGGCTCGACATCCTGCACGTGCGCCACGAGGCCGCCGCCGTGCACATGGCCGATGCCTGGGGCCGCCTCACGGGAGAGCCGGGCGTGGCGCTCGTCACCGGCGGGCCCGGGCACGCGAACGCCGTGGGCGCGCTCTACACCGCGCTCGCTTCCGAGTCGCCCATGCTGCTGCTCTCGGGGCACGCGCCGCTCGCCGAGCTCGGCAAGGGGTCCTTC
>JBAUTD010000456.1:0-2906 GCA_049582045.1 Burkholderiales bacterium | reverse complement strand
AGCGCCTGCTCGGCGTGGTCGCGCACCCGGAGGCCGAGCCGGTGCTGGTACTCGGCGCTGGCGACGCGGCCGCAGCTTTGCTCAAGGACCTTGCGAACAGCAGCCGCTGGCGCGTCGTCGGGCTGCTCGACGACGATTCCACCAAGCAAGGCGGCGCGGTGCTGGGCGTGAAGGTACTCGGTCCGATTAACGTCGCTGGCGAACTGGCGCCCCGCTATGGCGTCGCGCGGGCGATCGTAGCGATGCCTGGCGCGAGCCACAGCGTGCGCAAGCGCGCCGTCGACCTGTGCACCACGGCAGGCATCCAGGTGATGACCGTGCCCGCTCTGAGCGACATCGTCTCGGGCAAGGTGAGCGTCTCGGCGCTCAGGAACGTGGAGCTCGACGACCTGCTCGGACGCGACCCGGTGACGCTCGACGACGCGGGCCTGCACCAGCTGCTGGGCGGCAAGCGGGTGCTGGTGACCGGCGCGGGCGGCTCGATCGGCTCGGAGCTGTGCCGCCAGATCGCGCGCTACGCGCCGCGGGCGCTGATCCTGTTCGAGATTTCGGAGTTCGCGCTCTACTCGATCGAGCAGGAGTTCCGCGACCGTTTTCCCGAGCTGCGGGTCGCGGCGCTGATCGGCGACGCGAAGTCCGAGGCGCGGGTTGGCGAGGTGTTCGCGCGCCATGCGCCGCAGGTGGTGTTCCATGCCGCGGCCTACAAGCACGTGCCGCTGATGGAGGACGGCAACGCCGCCGAGGCGGTGGCCAACAACGTGCTCTCGACCGTCACGCTGGCGCGCGCGGCCGAGGCTGCAGAGGTGGAGAAGTTCGTGCTGGTGTCGACCGACAAGGCCGTCAACCCGACCAACGTGATGGGGGCCTCGAAGCGCCTGGCGGAGATGCTGCTGCAGGCCGAGCAAGCCAGGAGCAGCACCGAGTTCGTGATCGTGCGCTTCGGTAACGTGCTCGGCTCGACCGGCAGCGTGATCCCGCGCTTTCGCGAGCAGATCGCGCGCGGCGGGCCGGTGACCGTGACCCACCCCGAGATCCAGCGCTACTTCATGTCGATCCCCGAGGCGGCGCAGCTCGTGCTGCAGGCGGGGCTGATGGGCAAGGGCGGCGAGATCTTCGTGCTCGACATGGGCGAACCGGTGAAGATCGCCGATCTGGCGAAGCAGCTCATCCGCCTCTCGGGCTTCGCCGAGGGCGACATCCGCATCGAGTACACCGGCCTGCGCCCCGGCGAGAAGTTGTACGAGGAGCTGCTGGCCGATGCCGAGCGGACGCTCCCCACGCCGCATCCCAAGCTGCGCGTGGCGCAGGCGCGCGTGCCGCAGAACGGCCGGCTGGCCGAGGAGGTGCTCGGCTGGCTTGCCGCGCCGCCCGATGCCAGTCCGGAGGCGGTGCGCTCGCAGCTTCGCGCCTGGATTCCGGAGTACACGCCGGCGAAGAACGCGGCGAGGAACGCGCCTCAGCCGTAGCCGTAGTAGCGTCTGAACCACTGCGCGAAGCGCGCGAGACCTTCCTCGAGCGGAGTCGAGGGCGAGAACCCGACCGCGCCGTCCAGGCGCCGGGTGTCGGCGAAGGTGCTGCGCACGTCGCCCGGCTGCATCGGCTCGAGGTGCCTGATCGCTTCGCGGCCGAGCGCGCGCTCGAGCGCCGCGATGTAGTCGAGCAGGCCCACAGGCTGGTGGTTGCCGATGTTGTACACGCGCCAGGGCGCCCAGCTGGTCGCCGGGTCGGGCTCGCTCGCGTCGAACGCCGGGTCGGGCGCGGCCGGGTCGTCGAGCACCCGCAGCGTGCCCTCGACCACGTCGTCGACGTAGGTGAAGTCGCGCTGCATGTCGCCGTGGTTGAACACCTTGATCGGCTGGCCGTCCATGATTGCGCGCGCGAACAGCACGGGCGACATGTCGGGCCGCCCCCAGGGCCCGTAGACGGTGAAAAAGCGCAGCCCCGTCGTGGGCAGGCCGAACAGGTGGCTGTAGACGTGCGCCATCAGCTCGTTCGACTTCTTGGTCGCGGCGTACAGGCTCACCGGGTGGTCGACGTTGTCGCTCTCGGACCACGGCAGGCGGGCGTTGCCGCCGTACACGCTCGAGCTCGAGGCGTAGACAAGATGCCGCGGCGGGTGCGCGCGCGCCGCCTCGAGCAGGTTCGCGAAGCCGACCAGGTTGGCTTGCACGTACGAGCCCGGGTTCTCGAGCGAGTAGCGAACCCCGGGCTGCGCGGCCAGATGCAGCACCGCCTGCGGCTCTTGCTTCGCGAACAGCTTGCCGAGCGCGCCGGCGTCGGCCAGGTCGAGCTTGGAGAAGCGAAAGCCCTTCTTCTCCTCGAGCCGGCGCAGCCGGTCGCGCTTGAGCTCGACCGGGTAGTACGGCGAAAGGTTGTCGACGCCGATCACCTCGTCGCCGCGCGCGAGCAGCCGCTCGGCGCAGTGCATGCCGATAAACCCGGCGCAGCCGGTGACCAGGACCTTCATTCGTCCTTCTTCGCTCTTCGCAGCTCGATCAGCTTGGCGTACTTGAGGAAGCTGTTCATGCAGCCGACCGAGATGTGGATCAGGCCCGGCAGGCCGTCGAGAAAGCCGAGGCGAAAGAAATACATCTTGACGAAGCGCACCAGCGGCGAGAGCAGCAGCACGGCCGGGCCGGCGCGCTGGCCGCGCTCGAGCAGCTCCCGTGCGGCGAGCGTGGTATAGCGGTTCTGCTTGGCAAGGTAGTCGGCCAGGTCGGTGGCGGACTCGTGCAGCAGGTCGCCCTCGAGCGTGCCCGGGGTCACCGCGTAGAGCACCTTCTCGTGCACCGGGTCGTCGCTCCAGCGCGCCTGCCTGCGATCGAACAGTCGCGGGCTCCAGTCGGGGTAGCCCTCGCCGTGCGCGAGCCAGCGCCCGAGGAAGCGGTTGCGGCGCGCCATGCGGT
>JBAUTD010000455.1:0-2911 GCA_049582045.1 Burkholderiales bacterium | reverse complement strand
GGCTCGCGCTGCTGGGCGACAAGCTCCCGGCCGAGGACGCGGCGAGCTGGGGCCTCATCTGGAAGGCGGTGGACGACGACAAGCTGATCGCCGAGGCGGGCGCGCTCGCGCGCAGCCTCGCCGCGGGCCCGACCCTGGCCTACGCGCTCATCAAGCGCGCGCTCGACGCCTCCGAGACGAGCACGCTCGACGCTCAGCTCGACCTCGAGCGCGACCTGCAGCGCAAGGCGGGCCTGAGCGCGGACTACCGCGAAGGCGTCGCCGCGTTCATGCAAAAGCGCAAAGCCCAGTTCAAGGGGAAATAGGTGGACAAGCTCGCGCTGGCACGGGCCACGGCGGAGGCGATGACGCGCGAGGACCGCTGTTCGGCCTGGCTCGGCATGCGCCTGGAGGAGGTGCGCCCGGGCTACGCGCGGGTGTCGATGACGGTGATCGAGACCATGGTCAACGGCCACGACCTGTGCCACGGCGGCATGATCTTCACTCTGGCCGACACGACCTTCGCCTACGCCTGCAACAGCCACAACCAGCGCGCGGTCGCGGCCGGCTGCGCGATCGAGTTCCTGGCGCCGGCGCACCTGGGCGACGTGCTGAGCGCCGAAGGCGTCGAGGTCGCGCACATCGGGCGCAGCGGAGTGTACGACATGAAGGTGACCAACCAGCACGGACAGCTCGTCGCGGTCTTCCGCGGCAAGGCGGCGACGATCAAGGGCAAGCTCGTAGGGGAGGAAGCATGACGGCATTCGCGCTCGAACCAGTCGAAAAAGCGCCGCTGGCGGATCTGCGCCGGCTGCAGCTGCAGCGGCTGCAATGGTCGCTGCAGCACGCTTACGACCGCGTGCCGCACTACAGGAAGAAGTTCGACCAGGCGGGCGTCACGCCGCAGAGCTGCCGCACGCTCGCCGACCTGGCGAAGTTCCCGTTCACCACCAAGGCCGACCTGCGCGAGACCTATCCGTTCGGCATGTTCGCGGTGCCGATGGACAAGATCGTTCGCATCCACGCCTCCTCCGGCACGACCGGCAAGCCGACCGTGGTGGGGTACACCGCCAAGGACATCGACACCTGGACCAACCTGATGGCGCGCTCGATCCGCGCCGCGGGCGCCAAGCCCGGCGAGAAGGTGCACGTGGCCTACGGCTACGGCCTGTTCACCGGCGGGCTGGGCGCGCACTACGGCGCCGAGCGCCTGGGGCTGGCGGTGATCCCGCTCGGCGGCGGGATGACCGAGCGGCAGGTGCAGCTGATCCAGGATTTCAAGCCCGAGATCATCATGGTCACGCCCTCGTACATGCTGGCGATCGCCGACGAGATGGAGCGCCAGGGCATGGACCCGAAGCAGTGCTCGCTGCGGGTGGGAATCTTCGGCGCCGAGCCCTGGACCAACGAGATGCGCAAGTCGATCGAGGAGCGCCTGGGGCTGGATGCGATCGACATCTACGGCCTTTCCGAGGTGATGGGGCCGGGCGTGGCGCAGGAGTGCGTCGAGACCAAAGACGGGCTGACGATCTGGGAGGACCACTTCTATCCCGAGGTGATCGACCCCGAGAGCGGCAAGCCGCTGCCCGACGGCGAGAAGGGCGAGCTGGTGTTCACCACGCTCACCAAGGAAGGCCTGCCCGTCATCCGCTACCGCACCCGGGACCTCACGCGCCTGCTGCCCGGCACCGCGCGCACCATGCGCCGCATGGAGAAGATCACCGGGCGCTCGGACGACATGCTGATCATCCGCGGCGTCAACGTGTTCCCCTCGCAGATCGAGGAGATGATCCTCAAGCAGCCCGAGCTGAGCCCGCACTACGTGCTCGAGCTCTCGAAGGACGGCCCGCTGGACCACCTCACGGTACTGGTCGAGCTCGCCGCCGGCGCCGCCGACGCGGCTTCCGCGGAAAAGCTCAAGCACAACATCAAGTCGTTCATCGGCGTCACCACCGACGTGAAGATCGTGCCGATCAGCTCGATCGAGCGCTCGATCGGCAAGGCCAAGCGCGTCGTCGACAAGCGCCCGAAGTGAAGGGCCTGCGCGACAAGACCGTCCTCGTCACCGGCGGCGGGGGCGCGATCGGAGCCGCGATCTGCCGCCGCTTCGCCGAAGAGGGAGCGAAAGTCCTGGTCGCGGACAGAAACGAAAAGAATGCAGACACCGTAGCGTCGGAAACGGGCGGAAAAGCTCTCGTTTTTGATATTTCAGACTACGCCGCCGCGAAGCGCGTCATCGCCTCGTGCGGTGAAATCCACATCCTCGTCAACAACGCCGGCTGGGACCGGTTCCAGAACTTCCTCGACACCGACCCGGCCGAGTGGGAAGAGCTGATCGCGATCAACCTCAGAGGCCCGCTCAACATGCACCACCTGGTGCTGCCGCAGATGGCCGCGCGCGGCGCCGGGCGCGTGGTGAACATTTCTTCCGATGCGGCGCGCGTGGGCTCCTCGGGCGAGTCGGTGTACTCGGCCTGCAAGGGCGGCATTCTGTCGCTCACCAAGACGCTCGCGAGGGAGCTTGCGCGCAAGGGCGTGACCGTCAACGCAGTCTGCCCCGGCCCGACCGACACGCCGATCCTGCAGGGCTTCCTGGGCGAAGGCGAAGCGGGCAGGAAGGTCTACGACGCGCTGGTGCGCGCGATCCCGCAAAAGCGCGTCGGCAAGCCCGACGACGTGCCCGGCATCGTCGCTTTCCTCGCCTCGGACGAGGCGGCCTACATCACCGGCCAGGTGATCAGCGTCTCAGGCGGACTTACGATGGCCGGCTGATCCGGCCCTGGCCTCGAGCTCGAGCAGCGCCACCTTCTTGTCCATGCCGCCGGCGTAGCCGGTGAGGCTGCCGTCGGCGCCGACGATGCGATGGCAGGGCACGATCACGCCGATCGGGTTGCGCCCGGTCGCCGCGCCCGCGGCGCGCGCGCTGCCCGGG
>JBAUTD010000454.1:0-3417 GCA_049582045.1 Burkholderiales bacterium | reverse complement strand
CCGCCGAACGCGGCGGCGAGCGCCACCCCGGCGCCGCCCAGCGCGACCCAGGGCGGAAGCACGTAGTCGAACTTCGGGAACTGGAAGAAGTCGGTGTACAGCCCGGTCATCGCGTCGCCCAGCCAGGCGCCCAGCCCGAGGCCCATGACCGCTCCCAGCAGGACGATCGCGGAGGCGAATTTCAGGTAATGCCCGGCGATGACGCGGTCGTCGTATCCCAGCGCCTTGAGCGCCGCGATCTCGCCGCGCTGCGCGTTCACCTGCCGGTGCAGCACCACGTTCAGGATGAACGCCGCCACGAGCAGGAAGATCGCCGGCAGCACGATGCCCCAGATGCGCTGCTGGCTGATCTCCTGCGAAACGATCTTGTCCGAGATCTGGTCCTCGCGCTCGACCGCGCCGACGCCGCCGTAGGGCTCGAGCAGCGCGTCGAGCGAGGCGATCACGCGCTGCAGCGAGGCGCCGCGCGAAGTCCTGAGCAGCACCGAGTTGAACGCGCCCTGCATGTCGAACGCCGCTGCGAGCGTATCGGCGTCGATCCACAGCGCCGCGAACCATTCGTCGTCCGGCATTCCGCCGCCGCGCGTGGCGTAGATGAACTCCGGCGAGAGCACGGTGCCGACCACGGTGAGGTGCTCGAGCTTCCCGTTCAGCAGCACGTTCAGCCTTGCGCCGAGCGAGAGCTTGCGCGCCTCGTAGAAGCGCCTGTTCACGACCACCTCGTTCCTGGCGCCCGGGGCCGGCCAGCGCCCGCTCTTGAGCGTGAGCCGGTTCATTCCGGGCGGATGCAGGAAATCGAAGCCGATCAGGCGCGCGATCATCGGCGGCTCGACGCCCTCGATCGACAGCTGCGCGTCGCGCACCACGCGGGTCTCGACTTCGGTCACCCCCGGTATCGCGCGGATGCGCTCGATGAGCGAGTCGGGCGCGCGCTTGGCGCTGGCGAAGACCTGCGCGAAGCGCGCCGTGTCGTAGTAGTGCTGGCGCGAGCGCACCAGCGACTCGTGGGTCGAGAACGAGCCGATGAACGCGCCGATGCCGCACGCGATCACCAGGGCGATCGACAGCACCTGCGTCTTCATCGACCACAGGTCGCGCGCGAGCTTGCGGTCGATCGCCTTCACCAGGAGATCTCCGCCGCGGAGAGCTTGCGCTCGGGCCTGGACTCGCCCACGATGCGCCCGTCGCCCAGGCGCAGCACCCGGTCGGCCATCCCGGCGATCGCGGCGTTGTGGGTGATGACCATCGCGGTGGTGCCGAGCTCGGCGTTTATCTTGGCGATCACCTCGAGCACCAGCTTGCCGGTCTGGTAGTCGAGCGCGCCGGTCGGCTCGTCGCACAGCAGCACGTCGGGCCGCTTGGCCACCGCGCGCGCGATCGCGACGCGCTGCTGCTCGCCGCCCGAGAGCTGCGAGGGAAAGTGATCCAGCCGCTCGCCCAGGCCGACCCAGCCCAGCGCCTCGTCCGGGCGCATCGGCTGCACGGCGATGTCGGTCACCAGGGCGACGTTCTCGCGCGCGGTGAGGCTCGGGATCAGGTTGTAGAACTGGAACACGAAGCCGACGTGCTCGCGCCGATAGCGCGTGAGGTCGGCCTCCGAGGCGCGAGTGAGGTCGTGGTCGCCGAAACTGACCTCGCCGCCGCTGGGAGTGTCGAGCCCGCCCAGGATGTTGAGCAGGGTCGACTTGCCGCTGCCCGAGGGCCCGAGCAGCACGATCAGCTCTCCCGTGCGGATCTCGAGGTCGACGCCGCGCAGCGCGTGCACCTCGGCCTCGCCCATGCGGTAAGTCTTGGTCAGCGACCGGGCGGTGAAGACAGTCGGCATAGGCCGAGGATAGGCGGCCACGGCCCCGCGCCGTTGACCTAGGTCAATCCGGTCCGGCCGCTCGTACGTACCAATCGGGTAAGGAACGGCCCGCGGGGCCGACCAAGGCGTAAACGGAGGCCGGCATGCAACGACGTACCCTTCTCGCAATCCTGGCCGGCGCGCCGCTGCTCGGCGCGCGCGCGCGGGCTGCGACCCCCGACAAGGAGATCGGCGTGAAACAACCGCAGCAAGACTGGAAGGCGCTTACGGACGCCGAGTGGCGCGCTCGGCTGACGCCCGCGCAGTACGACGTGCTGCGCCGGGAAGGCACCGAAGCCGCGGGCAGCAGCCCGCTCAACGCCGAGAAGCGCCCGGGCACCTACGTTTGCGCGGGCTGCGGGCTCGCGCTTTTCGGCTCGGAAATGAAGTACGAAAGCGGCACCGGCTGGCCGAGCTTTTTCACCCACCTTCCGGAAGCGTTTCAAACGAAGCGCGACTTCAGGCTGATCTGGCCGCGCACCGAGTATCACTGCGCGCGCTGCGGCGGTCATCAGGGCCACGTGTTCGACGACGGTCCGCAGCCCACGGGTCAGCGCTGGTGCAACAACGGCGTCGCGCTCGCGTTCCTGCCGAAGGCGCCTTGAGCCGGCGCTAGCGGTTGCGCCTGCCCTTGCCGAGGTCCGGGTCCCACGGCTGGCGCGGGCCCGAGTGGGTCTGGTTCATGCGCGCGCGTTCGCGCTCGCGCTTTCTCTTCTCGCGCGCCGGCAGCACGACCACCCAGTAGACCACGACCGCGATCACGGCGGCGATCACGCAGATCTCGAGCAGGTCCATCCCGTCGCTCAACCGCACACCCCCGCAGCGAACCCCATGCGAAGGATTGATATCCTCCGGCGCGTCGCGGCTCAAGAAGATTTACCAACTGTTGCAATACTTGCTCCAGCCTTGCGGCGCCGCGCGCCCCGTAGAATGCGCGCATGCCGAGCCATGATCCCCACCCGTACTCGAGGCTCACGCCCGACGTCGTGCTGGACGCAATCGAGAGCGCGGGCCTGCGCTGCGACGGGCGCCAGCTCGCGCTCAACAGCTACGAGAACCGGGTCTACCAGATCGGCATCGAGGACGGATCGCCGGTGGTGGCCAAGTTCTACCGCCCCGGGCGCTGGAGCGACGCGCAGATTCTCGAGGAGCACGCGTTCGTGCGCGAGCTCGCCGAGCGCGAGATCCCCGTGGTCGCGCCGCTCGAGATCGCAGCGAGAACGCTGCACGAGTTCGGCGGTTATCGATTTTCCGTCTACCCGCGGCGCGGCGGGCGCGCGCCCGAGCTCGAGGACCGCAAGACCCTGGAGTGGATCGGCCGCTTCATCGGGCGGATCCACGCGGTGGGCGCGCTGCGCCCGTTCGCCGTGCGCCCCGCGCTCGACATCGAGAGCTTCGGCCTGGAGCCGCGCGACTGGCTGCTCGCGCACGACTTCATCCCTCGGGACCTCGACGCCGCGTGGCGCAGCATTGCGGAGAGGGCGCTCGACGGCGCTCGGCGCTGTTTCGACCGGGCCGGTGACTTCGCGAAGCTGCGGCTGCACGGCGACTGTCACGCCGGGAACGTGCTG
>JBAUTD010000453.1:0-1714 GCA_049582045.1 Burkholderiales bacterium | reverse complement strand
CGGCGCGGCGGCGGTCGGCGCCCTGGCCGCGCTGCTGCTCATTCCCGATCTACGCCAGCGTGCTGGTCTTGAGTCCCGCGGTTAGCACGAATTTCATCGCGTCCTCGCGCGACATGGCAACCGGCGTCACCCGCTCCTGCGGCAGGAACACGGTGTAGCCGCCGATCTGGTAGCTCATCGGCAGGTAGACCGCGAGCTCGCCCGGCTTGCCCACGCCCTCGGGCAGGTCGGCGAAGTCGCGCCGGGTGACGAAGCCGAGCAGGCGCAGCCCGGCGCCCGGCAGCTCGACCGAGACCACCTGCAGCGCCTGCGCCTCGCGGTGCTCGGCGAACAGGCCGAACAGGTCGCGCAGCGCCGCGTAGACCGAGCGCACGAGCGGAATCTCGAGCAGCAGCCGCTCGGCCAGGCCGAACAGGCGCCGGAACAGCAGGGCGTGCATCATGAGGCCGACCAGGAAGATGGCGACGACCGCCAGCGCGAGCCCCATGCCGGTGCGGTAGTACTCGTCCGGCAGCAGCCATTCGAGCTGCTTGCCGACGAATTGCTCGGCCGCGGTGACGAGCCAGAGCGTGAAATACACCGTCGCCAGCACCGGCAGCACGGTGAGCAGGCCGGTGAGGAAGATCCTGCCGATCGCTTTCATGACGGCCTCCCTTGACGAGCGAATTCTTCATCCTGCAGCACGCGCCACTGGATCTTGCCCGAGCCGGTGCGCGGCAGCGCGTCGACGAACTCGATCAGGCGCGGCGCCTTGTAGGCGGCCATCCGGCCGTGCGCCCAGGCGAGGATCTCCTCGCCGCTGACCGTGCTGCGCGCGGCGGGCTTGAGCACCACCACCGCCTTGACCGTCTCGCCGCGGCGCGCATCGGGCGCGGCGATGATGCAGCACTCCTGGATCGCGGGATGGTGGTACATGGCCGCCTCGACCTCGGCCGGCCAGACCTTCAGGCCGGCCGCGTTGATCATGCGCTTCAGGCGATCGGAAATGAAGAAGTAGCCGTCCTCGTCCATGCGCCCCAGATCGCCGGTGCGGAAAAAGCGCTTGCCGCCGATCTCGGCCCAGGACTCGCGATAGGCCTTTTCGTTCCTCCAGTAGCCGGTCAGCAGCTGCGGCCCGCGCACCACGATCTCGCCCTGCGCGCCGGGCTCGAGCACGGCGAGGCTCTCGGGGTCGATCACCAGCGACTCGGTGTCGAAGGTCGGGATGCCCAGGCACTGCATCTTGCAGCGCCCGGGCGGGTTGCTGTGGGTCTGGGAGATGGTCTCGGTCATGCCGTAGCCCTCCATGTAGCGGATGCCGCAGGTGTCGAGCAGCTTCTGCGCGATCGCCTCGGGCATCGCCGCCCCGCCGCCGAACACGCAGTCCAGGGACGAGACGTCGTGCGCGAGCGCCCCGGGGTGCGAGAGCAGGTCGACCACCATGGTCGGCACGTTGGCCCAGTGGGTGCAGCGGTGGCGCTCGATCAGGCGCGCGGCGAGCTCGGGGTCCCAGCGCGGCTGGATCACCATGCTCGCGCCCGAGTACGCACAGGCGTAGAGCGTGTGCACCAGGCCGGTGACGTGGAACATCGGCGCGGTCGACAGCGCCACCGCGTCCTGGTGGATGCCCTCCCACAGCACCGCGCCGGCGACGTTGAACATCACCGTGGCGTGGCTGTGCATGCAGCCCTTGGGCCGGCCGGTGCTGCCCGAGGTGTAGGGCATGACCGCGAGG
>JBAUTD010000452.1:0-3946 GCA_049582045.1 Burkholderiales bacterium | reverse complement strand
GCCATCGCCTCGCCCGCGACGCCGCCGAACACGGTCGAATTCGCCACCCCGTTGCCGCCGAGGCGGTTCGCGCCGTGCACCCCGCCCGCGTCCTCTCCCGCGACGAACAGGCCCGGCAGCGCGGTCGAGCAATCGGGCGCGAACTCCACCCCACCCATCATGTAATGCGCGGTCGGAACCACCTCGACCAGGCCGCCGGCCAGGTCGAAGCCGGAATCGGCGCAGCGCTCGACCATGCCCTTGAAGTCCTTCGCCACCCTGTCCGGGCCGAGGTGCCCCATCGAGATGTAGACCCCGCCGTTGGGCGTTACCCGCCCGGCGCGCATCTCGCTGAAGATCGCGCGCGAGACGATGTCGCGCGTTGCGCGCTCGAGCTTGGGGTCGTACTTGTGCATGAAGCGCTCTCGGTTGGCGTCGAGCAGGTAGCCGCCCGCGCCGCGCAGGCCCTCCTCGAGCACGGTTCCCGTCATGCGGGTGTGCGCGCCCGCGAGCAATCCGGTGGGATGAAACTGCACCATCTCCATGTCGCGCAAGGCGAGCCCCGCGCGCAGGGCCATCGCCAGGCCGTCGCAGCTCTTGTCGCCCGAGGGCGTGTGATAGCGGTACATGGTCGGCCCGCCGCCGGTGGCGAGCAGCACCGCCTTGGCGCGCACCAGCACGTACTCGCCCGTGCGCATGTCGACGAAGAGAACCCCTGAAATCGCTTCTTCGTCCTTCGCCTTTATGAGCTCGACCGCGCGGTGCTCCTCGAGCCGCTTGATGTCGCGCGCCCAGACCTGCTCGGCCAGCCGGTTTATGATTTCTATCCCGGTCAGGTCGCCCTTGTGCACCGTGCGATCGAAGGTCTGGCCGGCGAAGGCCTTCTGGTGCACCGTGCCGTCCGGATTGCGATCGAAGAAGCACCCCAGCTCGTTCTCCAGCTCGTGGATGCGCTCGATCGCGAGCGTCACCAGCTTCCAGGCCAGCTCCTGGTTCGGCAGCCACTTCCCGCCCTCGATCGTGTCCATGAAATGGCGCTCGATCGAGTCGCCCGCTGCGAGCGCGACGTTGTAGCCGCCCTGAACCATGCGCGTGCAGCCGCACTTGCCCAGCAGGCCCTTGACCGCGACCGTGATCGAGAGCTGCGGCGCCGCCTGGTGAGCGTGCAGCGCGGCAAACAGGCCTGCGCCGCCCGAGCCGAGAATCAGGATGTCGGTCGCGAGCTCGCGCACTATTTGGTCACGCCCAGGCTGGCGAGCGCGTCCGCGCGCCGCTCCTGCGCGGTGCGCCGGATCCGGGTGTAGAGGCTCTCGCCGTGACTGTCCATCGCCACCAGCAGCGGACCGAATCCCTTGATGCGGAACTTCCACAGCGATTCCGGGTTGAGGTCGTCGAGATCGACGTCCTCGATCGCCTCGATCCAGGTGGTCTCGAGCGCCGCGGTACCGCCGATGATCGCCAGGTAGGCGCCGCCCAACTCGCCGAGCGCGGCGAGTGAACCCTCGCGCAGCCCGCCCTTGCCGATGATGATTCGAACGCCGTTTTGCTGCATCAGGGGCCGGGTGAAGCGCTCCATCCGGTCGCTGGTGGTGGTGCCGATGCATACCGGCGCGTAGCCGGTGGGATGGGCCGCGCTCTTTGGCACTTTCTTCACGTTGGGCGCGGTGTGGATCACCGCGTGCCCCGAGAGGTCGAAGCGGGTCTTGCGCCCGCGGTCGAACATGTGGATCTGGGTCGCGTCGCGGATGCCGTACAGCGTCCCGTTCAGCGTCACGGTGTCGTTCACCCGCAGCGCGCGCACCTGCGCCTCGGAGACCGGAGTGGTGAATTCGTGATGGGCCATGTCAGTCCTTGGTGCCGAGCAGCGCGCGCTTGAGATCACTCTGCACCGCGTGCGGGCCGAGCCAGATCCGCAGCAGCGCGCGATAGAAGTCTTCGCCCGGAATCGGCGCGTCCGCAGGCGCGCCGTCGATCGACACCTGCGTGCCGGTGCCGGGCGCCCAGTCGAGCATGATCCGCATGCCCTCCTTGGCGGTGCCGACCCTCTGCATCACGGCTTCGAGCTGCCCGATCTGCGGCTCGATCGCCTTGACCTCGGCCTCGCTGTGGTTGGCCTCGATGCCTTCGCGCAGCGCGTCGCTGAAGGTCTTCGCGTCGACGTCGCGCAGCATCGCGATCTCGACCCGTTTGGGACCGCGCGCATCGATCGCCGCCGCCGCGTCGGCCGTCCTGGCCGGCACGTACAGCGCCATTGCATAGACCTTGAAGATGAACTTGCGCCTCAACCCGGCGCCATTCAGCACCAGCTGCTTGCCCCCGGCCTCGATCTGGTCGGCGAACTTCACCCCCGCGACCTCGGCGGCGGCCGCGGGCAGCGCCGCCGCAAGCGCCACCACGGCAAGCAGCAGCCTCAGCCTAGAAGCCATACTCGAGCCCCGCGGGACGGAAAGTGGCGCGCGCGCGGCGCGCCGAGTGGCATTGCATGTTCACCGCCACCGGATTCATCGTGATGTGGGTGGCCGCGGTCTCGACGTGCACCGCGAACGCGGTCGAATCGCCGCCCAGGCCCTGCGGCCCGACGCCGAGCCTGTTTACCGCCTGCGTCAACTGCGCTTCGAGCTTCGCGCCTTCCGGGTCCTCGCACTTGCTGCCCAGCGGCCGCGTGGCCGCGACCTTGGCCAGATGCAGGCACAGGTCGGCGGTGCCGCCGACGCCGACCCCGACGATGGTCGGCGGGCAGGTCTTGCCGCCCGCCTCGAGCACGCAGTCGATCACGAAGGTCTTTATCGCGTCCACGCCCTCGGCCGGAATCGCCATGCGCAGGAAGGAATTGTTCTCCGAGCCCGAGCCCTTGGGCACCATTTCGATCGCGAGCGTGTCGTGCTCGCGCGTGAAGTCGATGTTGATCACCGGGATGCCGCGCCCGCACGACGTGTGCTCGTTGACGCGGGTGACCGGGTGCACCACCGATGAGCGCAACGGGTACTCGCGCGTCGCGCGCTCGCAGCCGCGGCGGATGGCGTCCTTGAGCTCGATTCCGTCGAGCTCGACCCCGCGTCCGATCCAGACGTTGTAGATCGGGATGCCGGTGTCCTGGCACAGCAGATTATCGGTGTCCTCGGCCACCTTGATGTTGGTGATCATGGTGCCGAGCACGCTCTTCGCGGTGACGTCCGTCTCGTGCCCCGCGAGCGCGGCGAAGCCCTGCTTGATGTCGGGCGGCAGCAGCTTGAGCGCCCGCACGTACAGCTCCTTGGCCGCTTCTTCGATCTGTTTCGGTTCGATCTTCATGTCACTATTCTATCCATCGTCAGAGCGCGAGCGCGAACGCCAGCGCGAGCGCGAGCGTCGCCCCCGCCGCGAGCGCCGCGAGGCCCTTGTGCCATTCGCGCCAGGGCAGGAATTCGAGCGCCAGCAGCCGCAGCCCGCCCGCGAAGTGCGCCGCCAGCAGCAGCACCAGGCCCCATTCGCCGAAGCGCACCAGCGGCTGGTCGGTCCAGCGCAGGAACGCATCGAGCCGTGCGGCGTCGTGCAGCGCCAGACCCAGCACCCAGAAGTGCGCCGGCAGGTAGAGCGCGAGCAGGATGCCCGAGACCCGGTGCACGAGGAAGGCCCAGTAGCCGGGGTGGTTGCGCGCGCGCAGGGCGGGATTCACAGGAACACTCCGAGAATCGCGCGCGCGCCCAGCCAGGCGAGCGCCGCGCCGAACGCGGCCAGCAACCAGTCGCGCGAAACCCCGCGCCAGCCGAGCCATTCCGAGAGAACGGCACGAAGCCCGATCGGCACGTGCACCACGACCGCCAGCAGGAACACGGAGTAGAAGCCCAGCCAGACCGCATTGCCGCGCGTGCGCTCGAGGATCTGCGCCGCGCTCAAGCCCGAGTGGACCGCGTAGATCATGGTCGCGAGGTGCACCACGACGCACAGCGCGAGCAGCGCGGCGCTTGCGCGCTGCGCGGCCCAGAGC
>JBAUTD010000451.1:0-2722 GCA_049582045.1 Burkholderiales bacterium | reverse complement strand
GTATCGATTACAGGCGGTCAGCGTTCGTTCAAGTTTATCCCCCCCCCGAGCTGCGCGAATTTGCCAAGCGCCTATAATAACGAGGAAAAACGTGACCAAAACTAGACAAAACGTCGCTAGCCCATCTTATTCACCGCGTTTTTGCTTGGTCGGCTGCTGAGCGCCGGGCGCAGTTAGCCGGCGCTGCGGTTCAGCGCGGTCTCAGAACCTACCTGGCAGGCGTTGGGGATTAGCGGGAGCGGGCGGGTTCGGGGGCACGAGCCCCGTCGGTCACGGTCCGGCTGGCTGGACGCAGCGGGCGAGGCTGGCGAACAGCGCCGCCTCGGGGCATGCCGCGGCGAAGGCGACGCGCACGCGCGTCGCCGTCTCGATGATGCGCGCGGCGATCTTGAGCAGCCGCGCCCGCAGGGTGGTGAACTCGGCACTGGCCAACGGCTGCGGCCTGGGGATGGCATCACGGAGCGTCAGCATCAGCCAATAGGCGCCGGTATGCAGCACGAGGCGTACCTGGTTGGCGCGCGGCGAGCGGCAGCTGGTGCGGTCGGAGGCCAGCTGGGTCTTGTGCAGCTTGATCAGGTTCTCGGCCTGACCGCGGGCACAATAGAGGGTGTCGTAGAGCCATTCAGCGGTGCCGCCGTCGAGGTTGGTCACGACGTAACGGATGTCCAACCCGTTCGTGGTCGCCTCAATGCGCGCCGCCACCCGCCGCTGGCATTTCCAGGATTTGGCACCGTAGCGGGTTTCGATATAGCGGCGCACGACTGGCGCCTGGGCCTCAGCGCGGCGGACCCGCACATCGTCGGCGGCCGGTTCCACCAGCCGATCCAGCACCGCATTGCCTGGCAGGCCCAGGATGTAGTCCACGCCGTTGCTCTCGCACCAGGCCATCACCTCGGGGCGGCCGTAATGACCATCGCCGCGGATGGTGAGCCGCGTGGTCGGCCAATGGCTGCGGATGCGACGCACCAGCCGCCGCAGATGGCCGCAGATTTCCGTCCCCGACGGGGTCTTGCCCGCCCGCAGCAGCACCGCCACCGGGCGCGAGGTCGCGGTGTCGTAGACATGGATCGGCTGAAAGCAGCGTTCGTCGTAATGCGCATTGAACAAGGCCAGCTGCTGGTGGCCGTGCACGACATCGACGGTGTCGTCGATGTCCAGCGTGACGGCGCGCGGCGGACGAGCATAGCTGGCGCAGTAGATATCAACCATGGCGTAGCTCATGCGAATGACCTCGCGCAGGGTCGGTGCGTTCTCCCAACGCGACACGGTCGGCTGCGAGCACAGCTCGGCGCCACTGTCAGGCAGGCGTCCGCAGGCCAGCTTGAAGCCAGGATCGGTGCGCAGATGGTCGAGATCGTCGGCATCCTCGTAGCCGCAGGCAATGGCGAGTATGCGCACCCGCAGGATGTCCGCGACGCTGTGGGTCACCAGCAGCGGATTGCGCGGATCGGCGATCAACGCAGCGAGGGTCCGGGCAATCCCGAGCCGGCGCTCGGCCGCCGCCAGTAGCAATACCCCGCCGTCAGACGTCATGCGCCCACCATCGAACGCCGCCGTCACCTTCTTGCCTCCAACCGCTGGGAAACCGAACGGCAGCAGCGTATCATCCAACATGGCGGGTGTGGCTCGCGTGATCGCTGGAACGGGTTGGTCTCGACACCCAATCCCTAAACACAATCAACGTCTTACGCTACATCCGCCGCCGAATCCCTGCCATGCCGTGAATAAGATGGGTTAACCCCTGCGCGGAATCCCGAAGCGCCCGGCTGGGCCTGCTCACTGCGGGACAGCGGGGAGCCCGTCCGGTTGATCCAGGATCGGCGGCTTCTTGTACCACGGGTACCCGTGCAGGCCTTTCTGGTACCCGTTCTCGAACAGCGCCCGCATGTAGGTCCGGTCGAAGCTTTCCTTTCTCACCCCTTTGAAGTCCGATCCTATATAGGCCAGGTTGAAATCTATTCCGTCACGTCTGCAGGTCGCGTAGATCCGTATGACGTCGTTGTAGCCGCTGTAGTGGATCATCGTGGTGATGGCCCGGCCGGTGATGCTGAGCAGCCGGCGGTCGACGGTTGCCCATTCCGGATCAAGCCGCGAGTTGCGGATGATGTAGGCATGCCGCTCGCGCTCCAGGGCCAGCTGCCGAAACTTCATGAGCTCGCCGAGCTGAGGCGGGAACAGGAATATCTGCGCGACGGCCCCGCCGTCCACGTGCATTTCCTGGTAATGCCGTCCGTCGGCGTCGACGTCGATCATCACGGGGGGGAACAATCCCGGTACGGCAGCGGACGCGAGGAGTATCTTGCGGAACAGGGTAAGCGCGCCGGGACTGCGGCTCTTCGCGATCGCACCCATGTTCCAGATGACCGGCCGCTGCACGTCCAGGTCCGTCGTGCCGATCAGCAGCAGGCGCCCCTTGTCGTACTCCCGCGCGATGGCGGCAAGCATGTCGGGGGTGACGTATTTGGATATCAGATGGTACAGCGGCGCGGTACTGGTGAGCGCATCGCTGAACATCGCCGACAGAATCCAACGGCGCTCATAGATCTTGTCCGGAGATATCTGCGTATAGACCGCGCGCAGTTCGGGATCGTAGGCGGATCCCAGGAAAGCGAACGGGGCGATCAGGGCGCCCGTGCTGATTCCGGTCACGACCTTGAACGTCGGGCGGGTCCCGTTCTTCGACCATCCGACCAGCAGGCCCGCGCCGAATGCGCCATCGTCC
>JBAUTD010000450.1:0-4835 GCA_049582045.1 Burkholderiales bacterium | reverse complement strand
GAGATGGGCCGTGCCCAGCGTCGCGACATGCGTCGGGGCGAGCTTGGCGAGCCACGCGTTGCGGTAGGGCGTGAACACGGAGAAATCCCCGCCTGCGCGCGTGCGCACTTCGCCGCGCTCGAAAATGACCTGATCCTTGCGCGTGCGAAAATCGATCCCGTCGCGCGCGAGCTCGTGCGCGACGTGCGCATCGCGCGCGAGCGCTCCGGGCTCGTAGTCCCGGTTCGCATATACGGCCGTCGCGCCGAGCCGCACCGCCAGGCGCGGGATCTCGTCGCGCGCCCGGCCGTGGACCACCCACAAGCCGCCTCCCATCGATTCGAGCGCGGTCTTGAGCTCGCGAACGCTTTCCCAGATGAATTCGACGCGGCGGTCCGTCCGCGAGGGCAGGGCGTCCAGAATCTCGCGGTCGAACACGAATGCGCAGTGCACGGCGCCATGCGCCTCGAGGGCCGAATGCAGTGCAGCATGGTCGTGGGCGCGCAGGTCGCGACGGAGCCAAACCAGGGCGCTGGAAGCGGGAGCCATCGCGGAAAAAAGATCTCTAGCGGGGGGGTGGAAACGGTAAAATATGCCCAAGCGTGACCTCGATCAATCTTACGCACCACTTCCTGATCGCCATGCCCAACATGGCGGACCCGTATTTTGCGAGGACGCTGACCTACGTCTGCGAGCACAACGACCAGGGCGCCCTCGGCGTGGTGGTGAACCGGCCGATCGACATGACCCTGCAGGCGCTTTTCGAGCGCCTGTCTCTATCGCTGAAGGACAATGAGCTGGCGGACGCGCCGATATTTTTCGGCGGTCCGGTGCAGACCGACCGCGGCTTCGTGCTGCATGCTCCCGCCGGCCAGTGGCAATCGACGCTCAGGGTGCACGAGGCGATCGGCCTGACGACCTCGAAAGACATCCTGGAGGCGGTCGGTCGCGGCGAAGGACCGGCGAAGCTGCTCGTCACGCTGGGCTACGCGGGCTGGTCGCCCGGTCAGCTGGAGCACGAGCTGTCGCAGAACGCTTGGCTTACGGTGGAGGCGCAGGACGCCATCATTTTCGACACGCCGGTGGAGGAGCGCCTGCCGGCCGCGATGGAGTTGCTCGGCATCGATTTCGGGCGCTTGCAGGACGAAGCGGGCCATGCCTGAGCGGCAGCTGCCCCGCCCGGGTCCCCTCCAGTCCATTTCTGCCTCGCCTTCGCTTCCGGCAAACCTCGGCACCGTGCTCGCGTTCGACTACGGCGAGCGGCGTACCGGCGTGGCCGTAGGCGACGCACATTTGCGCACCGCGCACCCTCTGCCCGCGGTCGCCGCAGCCGGCGCCGCACGTATGGCTGCGATCGCCAAGCTGGTGCAGGAATGGCGCCCAGTGCTGTTGGTGGTGGGCCTGCCGTTGGGCAGCGACGGCGGCGCGCATCGTCTCGGGCAGAAGGTGGCGCGCTTCGCGCGCGAGCTCGAAACGCGCTTCTGCCTGCCGGTCGCTCAAGTCGACGAGCGCTACACTTCGACAGAGGCCGAGTCGCGCATGCGCGAAGCCGTCGGGGCGCGTCGCGCGGCGCAAGCCTCAAGGGCGCGCAAGCTCGACTCCTACGCCGCACAACTCATCTTGCAGCAGTATTTCGATGAACCCTCTGCCTGACGCCGAGAAGCTGTGCGCGCGACTGGCCGCCGAGCTCAAGCCGGAGGTGAAGCCAAGCACGGCCATGATCGGCCTGTATACGGGTGGCGTATGGCTCGCCGAGAGACTGCACGCCACGCTCGGGATCACCGACCCGCTCGGCACCATGGACATTGCGTTCTACCGGGACGACTACAACCAGCAGGGCCTCGCGCGCGATCCCAAGCGCACGCAGATCCCGTTTGCGGTGGAGGGGCGCGACCTGCTGCTGGTGGACGATGTGCTCCATACCGGGCGCACAGTGCGCGCGGCGATGAACGAGCTGTTCGACTACGGCCGCCCGGCGAGCATTTCACTGGTGGTGCTGGCCGACCGGGGCGGTCGCGAATTGCCCATCTGCCCGCAGTACTGCGGCTGCACGGTCGAGGTGGCGAAAGGAATGCGGCTGCGGCTGCTACGCGACGACCGCGGCACGCTCAAGCTCGCGCTGCAAGATGCAAAGTAATCCGCAACTGAACGCGAACGGAGAGCTGCGCCACCTGCTCTCGATAGAGGGTTTGCCGCGCGATGTGCTGGTGGGCATTCTGGACACTGCGGCTTCGTTCGTCGGCGTCACCGAACGCGAGGTCAAGAAGGTGCCGCTGCTGCGCGGCAAGAGCGTGTTCAACCTGTTCTTCGAGCCCTCGACGCGCACCCGAACCACGTTCGAGATCGCGGCCAAGCGACTGTCGGCCGACGTCATCAACCTGAACGTTGCGGTCAGCTCGCAATCCAAGGGCGAGTCGCTGCTCGACACGGTGTCCAATCTGTCCGCAATGCAGGCCGACCTGTTCGTCGTGCGCCACGGATCCTCGGGCGCGCCGTTCCTGATCGCGCAGCACGTCAAGCCGCACGAGCACGTGATCAACGCGGGCGACGGGCGCCATGCGCATCCCACACAGGGTCTGCTCGACCTGTACACGATCCGGCACTACAAGCAGGACTTCGGCGCGCTGCGGGTAGCCATCGTCGGCGACATACTGCACTCGCGCGTCGCGCGCTCGCTCATTCACGGCCTGACCACGCTCGGCACGCCCGAAGTGCGCGTGATCGGGCCGCAGACGCTGCTCCCTGCGGGCGTGGAGGCGCTGGGCGTAAAGGTGTTCAACGACATGCAGGAAGGTCTGCGCGGCGCCGACGTGGTGGTGATGCTCAGGTTGCAGAACGAGCGCATGCGCGGCGCGCTGCTGCCCAGTGCTCAGGAGTTTTTCAAGCACTACGGGCTCACCGCGCAAAAGCTCGCGCTGGCGAAGCCCGACGCGATCGTCATGCATCCGGGGCCAATGAACCGCGGCGTCGAGATCGATTCCACCGTGGCCGACGGCCCGCACTCGGTCATTCTGCCGCAGGTCACCTTCGGCATCGCAGTGAGAATGGCGGTCATGTCCATCGTGGCGGGAAACTGATGAAGATCCTGATCCGCAACGGGCGCGTGATCGACCCGGCGAGCGGGCGCGACGCAGTCGGCGATCTGGCGATTGCCGACGGCCGCCTGTGCGACGCGCTCGCCGGCAAGCCCGACCGGGTCATCGATGCGACAGGGCTGGTGGTCGCCCCGGGCCTGATAGACATTGCGGCGCGTCTGCGCGAGCCGGGCTACGAGTACAAAGCGACGCTCGAATCGGAGATGGATGCCGCGGTAGCGGGCGGGGTGACCAGCCTCGCCTGCCCGCCCGACACCGATCCGCCCCTCGACGAGCCGGGTCTGGTCGACATGCTGCGCCGGCGCGCCAAGGTATTGTCGCGCGCGCGCGTCTACCCCGTCGGCGCGCTCACGGTGAAGCTCGCCGGCGAGCGCCTGACCGAGATGGCGGAGCTTGCGGAAGCGGGCTGCGTCGCGTTCTCGCAGGCCGACGAGCCGATTTCCGACACCCAGGTGCTGTGGCGCGCCCTGCAATACGCCGCCACCTTCGGATTTCCGGTCTGGTTGCGCGCCGAGGACCACTGGCTTGCGCGCGGCGGCGTGGCGCACGACGGCGAGCTCGCCACGCGCCTCGGGCTGCCGGGCATTCCGGTGTTCGCCGAAACGATCGCGCTCGGCGTGCTGCTCGAGCTGGTGCGCGCCACCGGCACGCGCGTGCACCTTTGCCGTCTCTCGAGCGCCGGAGCAGTCGATCTGGTGCGTGGAGCGAAAGCCGAGGGTCTGCCGATCACCTGCGACGTCGGTATCCACCACCTGCATTTGTCGGATCAGGACTTGGGCTACTTCGATTCCCACTGCCGGCTGGTGCCGCCATTGAGGAGCCAGCGTGATCGCGACGCGCTTGCCGCCGGGCTCGCCGACGGCACGATCGATTGCGTGTGCTCGGACCATACGCCGGTCGACGAGGACCAGAAGCAAATGCCATTCTCCGAGGCTGAGCCCGGCGCGACCGGGCTCGAGCTGCTGCTGCCGCTCGCGCTCAAGTGGGGTGCGCAACGGAGCCTGCCGCTCGCAACGGTGCTCGCGCGCGTGACGAGCGATGCCGCGCGCGTACTGGGCGTGCACTCGGGCAGGCTGCAGGCCGACGCGCCGGCGGACGTAATCGTGTTCGATCCCGACGCGGCGTGGCGCGTGAGCGCCGACACGCTGCGCAGCCAGGGGAAGAACACGCCCTATATCGGCTACGAGCTCGGCGGACGAGTCCGCTACACGCTGGTCGCCGGAAACGTGGTGTTCGAGCAGGCATGAGGCGACGCGTCGCGGCCGCGCTGCTCGCCGCATGCGTCCTCTCGGCCTGCAGCACGACGCCGCCGCGCGGCGGTGCGTACTACAAGGACGACGGGCCAGGCGCCAATCCGCCGCCCAACCTGGACCAGATCGCCGACGCTCAGCCGCGCGCCGAGCCGCTTAGCCGGGCTGCCAACCGCCCGTACGAGGTGTTCGGCAAACGCTACGTGCCGCTCGTATCGGTCCAGCCCTTCCACCAGCGCGGGATCGCAAGCTGGTACGGCCGGCGTTTCAACGGGCAGCCGACCTCGAGCGGGGAGCGATACGACATGTACGCGATGAGCGCCGCGCATCCGGTGCTGCCGATCCCGAGCTATGCGCGCGTGACGAATCTCGCCAATGGCAGGAGCGTAGTGGTGCGGATCAACGACCGTGGGCCGTTTCACTCCGGGCGAATCATCGACCTGTCGTACGCCGCGGCGCACAAGCTCGGCTACGTCGCCGCCGGCAGCACGCGGGTGGAGGTGGACAGCAT
>JBAUTD010000449.1:0-3119 GCA_049582045.1 Burkholderiales bacterium | reverse complement strand
CCGCTGGTGGCGCCGTATTTCCGCGCTCGCCGCGGCCATCCGGTCGGCATCGCCGGGCGATACCGCGCCGAGCTCGAAGTCCTAGGCGGCGACCAGGGCGCGCGCACGCTGCTCGAACGCCACGCCGCCGAGCTGGTGAAGATCCCCTGCGGCGACCCCGGGGTGATCCGCGATATCGACGCCCCAAGCGACCTCGCGCCGCCCTTGGCGGTCTAGCGCATCGGGTACTATCGCGACTACAAGAACACCTGCCTGGTAGGAAGCTTGCAAACCGTTCAGCGCGCAATCCTGTTTGCCGACGTCAGCAACAGCACGCGGATCTACGAGGCGCTCGGCGATACGCACGCGCTGTCCGTGGTCAGCCACCTGCTGGGGCTGCTTGAGCATTGCGTGACCAAGCATGGCGGCAGCGTGGTGAAGACCCTCGGCGACGCGATGGTGTGCGCGTTCGAGGACGCCGACGGCGCGCTGCGCGCCGCCTGCGACATGATGGCGCTGCTCGCGCCGCTGCCCGCCCGTCCGTACGGCAAGCTGTCGATCAAGATCGGGCTGACCTACGGGCCGGTGGTGCTGTCCGACGGCGACGTGTTCGGCGATACGGTGAACGTATGCGCGCGTCTGGTCGCGCTCGCTAACGCCGACCAGGTGCTTACCAGTCAGCAGACCGTCGATACGCTCTCGCCGGGCCTGCGCGGGCGCTGCCGCACGCTGTTCCCGATCCAGATCAAGGGCCGGGAGGACGAGGTCACGGCGTGCGAGGTGCTCTGGCGCAGCGATCCGGACGTCACGGCGGCCAACCCCGCGCGCGCGAGCTTCGCGGCGGGCGACGAGTTGTTTCTCAAGCTGAGCCACGAGGGAAGTACCTTCGTCATCGACAACGCGACGCCTTCTGCCCGGCTCGGGCGCGACAAGTCCAACGACGTCGTAGCGACCAGCCATTTCGCATCGCGCTTTCACGCCCGCATCCACAAGCGCGAGGGCGGTTTCTTTCTCACTGACCAGTCCTCGAACGGAACTTACCTGCTGGCCGACAACGGCGCGGCGGAGGTGCTGCTGCAGCGCGAGGAAGCCGTGCTCGGCGAGCGCGGCTGGATCGGGCTGGGCATGAGCGCCTCGCGCCACGGCGATCACATCGTACGCTACCGCATCGAGCGCGAAGGCGGCTGAGCGCCCCCGGCCGGCCGGGGTAGAATCGCGCCTTCCCAGCACCCCGCCCCGCCGCGAATGTTTGCCGCAAACCTACTTGCCCAGTCGGACCCAGAAGTCTGGAACGCGATACGCCTCGAGCACCGTCGCCAGGAGGACCACGTCGAGCTGATCGCATCCGAGAACTACGTCAGCTCCGCGGTGCTGCTCGCCCAGGGCTCGCAGCTCACCAACAAGTACGCCGAGGGCTACCCGGGCAAGCGCTACTACGGCGGCTGCGAGTTCGTCGATATTGCCGAGTCGATCGCGATCGAGCGAGCCAAGCGCCTGTTCGGCGCCGAATGGGCGAACGTGCAGCCGCATTCCGGCTCGCAGGCCAACCAGGCCGTGTACGCCGCCGCGCTCAGGCCCGGCGACACCATTCTGGGCATGTCGCTCGCGCACGGTGGCCACCTGACGCACGGCTCGCCGGTGAACCTCTCGGGCAAGCTCTACAAGGTGGTCTCCTACGGCCTCGACGCGAACGAGGAGATCGACTACGACCAGGTCGAAGCGCTGGCGCGCGAGCATCGGCCGAAAATGATCGTCGGGGGCGCATCCTCCTACGCGCTGGCGATCGACTGGAAGCGGCTGCGCGCGGCCGCCGACGCGGTCGGCGCGCTGCTGATGGCGGACATGGCGCACTACGCGGGGTTGGTCGCGGTCGGGCTCTACCCCTCGCCGGTCGGGGTCGCGGACTTCGTCACCTCGACCACGCACAAGACGCTGCGCGGACCGCGCGGCGGGCTGATCATCGGCCGGCCCGAGCAGGAGAAGGCCGTCAACTCCGCAATCTTCCCCGGCATCCAGGGCGGACCCCTGATGCACGTGATCGCCGCCAAGGCGGTCGCCTTCGGCGAAGCGCTGCGGCCGGAATTCCGCGATTACCAGCAGCACGTGCTCGACAACGCGCGCACCATGGTGCGGGTGCTCGCCGAGCGCGGCCTGCGGGTCGTGTCGGGGCGCACCGACTGCCACATGTTCCTGCTCGACCTGCGCAAGAAGGGCGTCACCGGCAAGGACGCCGAGGCGACGCTCGGGCGCGCGCACATCACGGTCAACAAGAACGCGATACCCAACGATCCGGAAAAGCCGACCGTGACCTCCGGCATCCGCATCGGCACGCCGGCGATGACGACCAGGGGATTTCGCAGCGGCGAGGCCGAGATTCTGGCCAACCTGGTCGCCGACGTGCTCGACGACCCCGCCGACGACGCGAACGTGCGACGCGTCGCGGGCGAGGTCAAGGCGCTCTGCGCGGGTTTTCCGGTCTACGGCTAGGCGCATATGCGCTGCCCCTTCTGCAGCCATCACGACACGCAGGTGGTCGATACGCGCTCGAACCCAGAGGCGAACGTGATCCGCCGGCGCCGCCGTTGCCCGAAGTGCGACAAGCGTTTCACCACCTACGAGCGGGTCGAGCTCAGGATGCCGCGGTTGGTGAAGAAGGACGGCAGCCGGACGGACTTCGACCGCGAGAAGCTGCTCGGCAGCATGATGGTGGCGCTGCGCAAGCGCCCCGTGGCGACCGAGGCGATCGACGCAGCGGTCGACCGGATCGAGGAGAAGCTGCGCTCGCTCGGCGACCGCGAAGTGCCGACCAGCCGCGTCGGCGATCTGGTGATGCGCGAGCTGGCCAAGCTCGACAAGATCGCCTATATCCGCTTCGCCTCCGTTTATCGCAGCTTCGAGACACCGGACGATTTCCGCGAGGCCGTGCAGGAGATCCGCCGGCCGCGGCGAAGGAAGTGACGCCCTTTTCGGCCTTCGACCAGGAAATGATGCGGCGCGCCCTGGCGCTCGCCGAGAAGGGCCTGTTTAGCGCGACGCCCAACCCGCGCGTGGGCTGCGTGCTCACGCAAGGGGAGCGCGTCGTCGGCGAGGGCTGGCACGAGAAAGCCGGGGCGCCGCACGCCGAGGCCAACGCGCTCGCC
>JBAUTD010000448.1:0-2049 GCA_049582045.1 Burkholderiales bacterium | reverse complement strand
CGCCGCGGCCCGCCACCGCGTCGGCGAGGCGCTTCAGGTTGCGCTCGAAAGCGTCGAGCTCGATCACCAGGGCCGGGGTATCGACCTCGTCGAGCAGCGCGCCGACTTGCGCGGGAGCAGCGAGCGTCATGGTCTCAGGCCGCCGCCGCGCGCTGCCTGCGATTGTGCAGCCCGAGCCAGGCGAGCGCCGCCATGATGATCGCCACCAGCGGCAGCGCAGCGTAATTGACGCTGTTCCAGCCGAGATTGGTGACGATCAGCCCGGAGGAGAACGACGACAGCGCCATCATGATGAAGATCGCCGAGTCGTTGGCGCCCTGCGCCTTGGCGCGCTCCTCGGGCCGGTAGGTCTCGGTCAGCAGCGTGGTCGCGCCGATGAACAGAAAATTCCAGCCCACCCCCAGCAGCACCAGAGCGAACCAGAACTGCGCGATCTCGATCCCGGTCAAGGCGACTGCGACGCAGGCCGCGTTCAGCAATGCGCCGGCGAACATCACCCTCAGCGAGCCGAAGCGGCGGATCAGCCCCCCCGTGAAGAACGACGGCAGGTACATGCCCACGACGTGCGAGGAGATCACGAACGCCGCCGCGCCGTAAGGGTGGCCGCAGATGCCCATCGCGATCGGGGTCGAGGTCATGAGAAAGTTCATCACGCCGTAGCCGATCGCCGCGCCCGCCACCGCGACCAGGTACTTGGGCTGGCGCGCGATCATCGAAAGCGGGCGCCCCGTCGCCTGCTGCTCCGCGGCGCTCGGATCGGGGATGCGGATGAAGCGCAGCAGCGCGACCGTGACCAGCAGGAACACAAGCAGCGCGAGGTAGGCGCCGAGGAACCTTTGCGGCAGCAGCTCGACCGTCAGCCGGCTGGTGGTCGGGCCGAGCACGCCGCCGATCAGCCCGCCCGCGAGCACGAGCGAGATCGCAGTGGGCCGGAACTGCACGCTCGCCGCGTCGGCCGCGGCGAAACGGTAGTACTGGCCGTAGGCGTTGTACACGCCGAACACCAGCGCGCCGAAGCAAAGCAGCCAGAAGTTCTGCAGCCAGATCGCTCCCGCGCAGACCAGCGCGCCGGCGAATCCCCACAGCGTGCCGAGCGTCAGGCCGCGCCGGCGCCCGACCCGCTTCATGTGCAGCGAGGCGCGCATCGTGGCCACCGCCCCGCCCAGCACCCAGAACGTCACCGGCAGAGTGGCGAGCGAGCGGTTGGCCGCCAGCGCGAGCCCCGCCAGCCCGTTGATCGCGATCAGGGTCGAGTTGTTGGTCAGCAGCATCGCCTGACAGGCGGTCAGCAGCGCGACGTTGCGCCTTTCACTGGACATATATACAGTATCGGGAATCCTTCGGAATAACGCGATTCTAACGGTAGGCGACATGGCCAACGAGACGAGTTCCGAATCCCGTTCGATCGTCGTGCACTCGGCCAGGGTGGCGGGTGCGGGCAAGTCGCGCGGCGCGCTCTCGCGAATGCAGGGGCGCTTCGAGAGCTTTGCGCGGGAGGTCTTCGACGACGGCTGGGGCGCCGAGGACGAAGCGCCCGCCCCGCTGCAGACCACGGTCACCGAAGAGTGCGCGCGCTCGATCATCCAGCGCAACGACTCGCCCGACCTGCCGTTCGAGCTGTCGATCAACCCCTACCGCGGCTGCGAGCACGGCTGCATCTACTGCTACGCGCGCCCGAGCCACGCCTACCTCGAGCTCTCGCCGGGGCTGGACTTCGAGAGCCGGCTGTTCGCCAAGCTGAACGCGGTCGAGCTGCTGCGCGACGAGCTCGCCCGGCCCGGCTACCGCCCCTCGCCGATCGCGCTTGGCGCCAACACCGACTGCTACCAGCCGATCGAGCGCCGCTACCGCCTCACGCGCGGCCTGATCGAGTTGCTGGCCGAGTGCCGCCATCCCCTGACGATCGTCACCAAGTCGGCGCTCGTCGAGCGCGATCTCGACCTGCTCGGACCGATGGGCCGCGCGAACCTGGCAAAGGTGTTCGTCTCGCTCGGCACGCTCGACCGGACGCGGGCGCGGCGCCTCGAGCCGCGCGCGGCGAGCCCGCAG
>JBAUTD010000447.1:0-1792 GCA_049582045.1 Burkholderiales bacterium | reverse complement strand
GGCCTGGCACGACCCGAGCGTCGGGTGCCCGGCGAAGGGCAGCTCGCCGCCGGGGGTGAAGATGCGCACCCGGTAGTCCGCGCCCGGGTCGGTGGGAGGGAGCAGGAAAGTCGTCTCCGACAGGTTGGTCCAGCGCGCGAGCGCGGCCATGCGCGCGTCGCTCAATCCCTGCGCGGCGTGCACCACCGCGAGCGGGTTGCCGGCGAGCGGATCGGTCGAGAAGACGTTGACCTCGACGAAGCGGTACGCCGCCATGCGCTAGCGCATCGCCCCGTGCGCGACCACGATCACGACCGGAATGAGCAACTCCGGCACGAGGTAACCCAGCCACACCCCGGCCGGCTTGGGCAGCCCGACCTTCGCCATCGACACGAGCCTGCCGCAGCCGGCGAGGAACACGCCGAGCGCGAGCAGGTAGACGAGGAAACCCTGCTGCCGGATCGTGACTCCGGCCCACAGGCAGATCAGGCCGGTGGAGAAATACACCCCGGCCATGAAGCGGTGCACGTTGTCCAGCCGCGGCGAGGTCTCGGGCTGGCCGAGGAAAAACTGCAGCGCGCCGCCGCTCAGCGCGATCGCGGCGACCGCGAACAGGCACACCCGGACGATGAGCTGGCCTGCGGTCAGGGACAATTGGGCCGTCATGGGGCACCTCCTTGTATGGATTGCAGCATTGCGTCGTGTCTCGTACCAGCCCTCGTCGTCCTCCGCGTCAACGCGTCGCCGGGCTCGCGGCCTTCATGTCGGTCAGAAAATCCCGCATGATCTGCTGCATCTGCGGCGTCATGTCGGCAACCATGCGCTGCACTTCGAGCATCGTTTTCTGCATCAGCGACGGCATCTTGTGGATCAGCGCCTGGCCCGCCGGAGTGCGGTAGAACGACTCCAGCGCGGCGACCTCCTCCTCGGTGAAAGCGTCCTGGTACAGGCGCACGTACATCGGCTCGAGCTTGCTCCAGGCGAGCTGGCCCTTCTCCAGCGCCACCATCCTGCTCTTCATCCGGTCGATCGCGGCCTGCTGCGCGTCGCTCGGGACGCTGCCGCGCAGGGCCCTTTCAACAGCGTGATCCATGACCGTGTCGAGCTGCGTGCTCATGCCGTCCACCAGCTTGCGCGCCTCCATGACCTCCAGCAGTTGCCTCACCGACCGCTCGCTCGCCGGCGCCGCCAGCGCGCTCGTGGAGCCGAGCAGCACAATGCCCGCCAGGGCCCATCTCATTGCGTTCATGAATCCCCCTTTTCGAATCTATTCGACCAACGCCCGCAGCTTGGCCGCGAGCCACGGTGAAATCAAGACGACCACCAGAACGGCCGGCCAGAGGTTCCCGCCCTTGAAGGTGTAGGCCTCGAGGATCTCTGCCCAGGACTTGTGCTGCACCAAGCGGCCGAAGCCGAACTCGAACGCGAGGGTCATCGCGAGCCACAGCGCGCCGAGAGCGAGCCATCGCGCGGACGAAAGCCGCCCGACCCAAGGAGCGGCGAGCAGCGCGACGCCGAAGATGCAGCCCGAAAGCAGGATTCCGCTCAGGACCAGCGCCGGGAACGAGCCGAGCGAGGGCGCGAGGAGCTTCTCGCGCAGCGTGCCGTTCGCCATCGCGAGCGCGAGGATCGCGAGCCAGAGCACGGCGGCCTTCGCCCAGACGGCGGCGCTCATCGCACACTCACCTCACAGCACGCAGCCGAAGTGCGCCGAGGACACCATGCGCGCGTACTTCTCCAGCACCGACCCGGGCCGCAGCGGCTCGCTGCGCGCGTGCGGCTTGCGCGCCGCCATGCGGCGCGCGATCTCGGC
>JBAUTD010000446.1:0-2290 GCA_049582045.1 Burkholderiales bacterium | reverse complement strand
CACCCGCCGCACAGCGTCCGCCACCGCGGCAAGCGTGGAGTTAGGCCTCTGCTACGGGAAGCCTGCTCGCCGGGCGCCCGCGCATCGCTCGTCAGCCCAAGTGTCGTGCGCGGGCGGCCTGTACTCGGGCCGTAGTGGTGCTGTCCATGCTGCAAAGGTCCAGGAAGCGACCGACAACGAGCTTTCAATTTTCGTAGCTGGCACGGCGCGGCACGGCTAAAGCATTTCCCGATCAATCCGGGTCATATCCAGCGGCGCTGAAGTAATTGGCGCATTCGACGGGCGTGAAGCTTTTGAGGGCGTGCCCGATGGCGACCCAGAGGCTGTCGATGGTTCGGGCTGCGGCTTTGCGGAGCAGCGCCTTCAGCTAGGCGAAGGCGTTCTCGATCGGGTTGAAGTCGGGACTGTAGGGCGGGAGGTAGAGCAGGCTTGCGCCGGCGGCCTCGATGGCGGCGCGCACGCCAGGCCCCTTGTGGCTGCCAAGATTATCCATGATGACGACGTCGCCGGCTCGCAGTTCGGGGACCAGCACGTGGTCAACATAGGCCTGGAAAGCGACGCCGTTGATCGGTCCGTCGAGCACCATCGGCGCCACCATGCCGCTGTTGCACAGGGCGGCGACCAAGGTGGTCGTCTTCCAATGGCCATGCGGGATCGCAGCACGCAGCCGTTCGCCTCGCGGGGCCCGGCCGCGGGTGCGGGCCATGTTCGTTGAGGCCCAGGTTTCATCGATGAAGACCCGATGGGCAGGATCGAGGTCGAGCTGACCTTCGAACCACTCCCAGCGCCGCTTCAGGATGTCCGGCCGGTCCTGTTCTGCTGCGTGCGCCGACTTTATGGATGGCCCGCCCCTCACCACTCGGCGCAGCCTCGCGCTGTAAGCAGAGGAGCGGAGCATGAGCAAGATGCCTATTACCGTCCTGGGGATCGACCTGGGCAAGAACAGCTGCAGCGTGGCTGGTCTGGATGCGAGCGGCGCCATCGTGCTGCGGCGACGACTGTCTCGGGAAGGCGTGCTCGCCTTCACCGCCGAGCTCGCGGGCTGCATCGTGGCGATGGAGGCGTGCTGCGGCGCGCACTTCCTGGGCCGGATCCTGCAGCAGCAGGGCCACACGGTGCGGCTGATGGCACCGGAGTACGTCCAGCCCTACGTGAAGGCGCAGAAGACCGATGACCGTGATGCCGAGGCGATCGCCGAGGCGGCGACCCGCCCGACCATGCGGTTTGTGTCGCTGAAGAGCGAGGCACAGCTCGATCTGCAGGTGCTGCATCGGGCGCGCCAGCGGCTGGTGGCCGCCAGGACGCGCCTGACCAATCAGCTGCGGGCGGTGCTGCTCGAGCGTGGCGTCATCATGCCGAAGCGCCGCGCCGTGCTGAGGAAGCGGCTTGCTGAACTGCTGACCGTCGCGCCTGCACTCAGCGCCCGGGCGCTGAAGCTGCTCGAGGACATGCAGGACGAGTGGGCGGATCTCGACCGCCGGATCAAAGCCTATGACGACGAGCTGACCGCATTGACGCACGAGGACGAGCAGGCCCGGCGGCTCGCGACGATACCGGGGGTGGGCGTCATCAACGCCACCGCGCTCCTGGCGGCCGTAGGCGATGCGTCCGCCTTCGCCAGAGGACGCGATCTCGCGGCGTGGCTTGGGCTCACGCCGCGGCAGCATTCCACAGGCGGCAAGACGAAGCTGCTCGGGATCAGCAAACGGGGGAATGCCTATCTCCGGGTACAGCTGATCCATGGCGCGCGGGCCGCCATGGTACACTTCGCGAAGCAGCCCACGCCGATGGGTGAATGGGTTCGCCGGCTCCTGGCGCGCGCTCACCCCAACGTCGTGGTCGTCGCCCTGGCCGCCAAGCTGGCGCGCATCGTCTGGGCGGTACTGCACCACGGCCGCAGCTTTGCCGCGCAACCCGCGATGGCAGCCTGATCACCCGATAGCGGACGGCCGAGGCCAAGCCGCCCAAGAGGTCTGTGGAGGTGCATGATAGATGGCGTAACGGTCGATCCGGCGTCGCGGTAGCCTGGTCAAAAATGTGGTGCTCGACACCGCCGTCTTTATGAGGCCCACGACGCGCGCGATCCATCTTGGCCAGGGCACACGCCTTGAGACCGGATACGTTGATGCAGACCAGCACGCTGTCTCACGGCACCCTTGCGGACGGGGCGGGCCATACGTTTTTTCAGCGTCAGCCCGAGCCGGGCCAGGGTGTTCCACATCAGCCCCATGCTGGCCGCAACGCCGTGTCTGTCCCGCAGCCAAGCCCGCAGCTCGTTCAGTGTTGCGTC
>JBAUTD010000445.1:0-8885 GCA_049582045.1 Burkholderiales bacterium | reverse complement strand
GTGAGCGGCTCGGCGAGCACCTGCTCGAGGGCCGCGGCCGGGATCCCGCCCGGTCGCAGCAGCACCGCGCGCCCGCGCGAGAGGTCGACGATAGTGGACTCGATCCCGACTTCGCTCTGTCCGCCTTCGAGCACCAGATCGACGTCGGCGCCGAGGTCTTGCCGAACGTGCTCCGCGCGGGTCGGCGAGACGCGGCCGAAGCGGTTGGCCGACGGCGCCGCCACGCCGCCTCCGAATTCGCGCAGCAGGGCCTGCGCCACAGGGTGCGAGGGAACCCTCAAGCCCACCGCGTCCTGCCCGCCGGTGACGAAATCCTGCGCCTTGGTGGAGCGCTTCAGGATCAGCGTGAGCGGCCCCGGCCAGAAGCGCGCGGCGAGCCTGCGCGCGGCCTCGGGCACTTCGCGCGCCCATTCGAACGCCAGCTCGGCGCTCGCGAAGTGCACGATCACCGGGTGGTCCGCCGGCCGTCGCTTGACGGCGTAGAGCTTCCTCATCGCGGCCTCGCTCGAGGCGTCCGCGCCCAGGCCGTACACCGTCTCGGTGGGAAACGCGACCAGGCCGCCGGCGCGCAGGATCTCGGCCGCGCGCCGGACCTCCTCGCTCACAGCTTGAGCGGTGCGGCCTGCAGAACCGCCTCGGTCTGCTTGCGGCGGAAGTCCTCGAGCTTCTTCGCCAGCCCCGCGTCGGACAGCGCGAGCAGCGCCACGGCGAACAGCGCAGCGTTTGCCGCGCCCGCCTCGCCGATGGCGAAGGTCGCTACCGGGATGCCCTTGGGCATCTGAACCGTCGAGAGCAGCGAATCCAGCCCCTGCAGATGCTTGGAAGGCATCGGCACGCCGAGCACGGGCAGCGTGGTATGCGCCGCAACCACCCCGGCCAGGTGCGCCGCGCCCCCTGCGGCGGCGATGATCGCCTTCACGCCCCGCTTGGCGGCGCCGCCGGCCCACTCCGCCACCGCGTGCGGCGTGCGGTGCGCCGACATCGCCTTGGCGTCGAAGGGCACGCCGAATTCCTGCAGCATCTTCGCGGCCGCCTTCATTGTTTCCCAGTCCGAGGTCGACCCCATTACGATTCCGATCATGCGAGCTTTCTCCCTGTCAGGCGCTCGAGCGCCTCGCGGTATTTTTCGGACGTCTTCGCGATCACCTCGGCCGGGAGCCTCGGCGCCGGCGGCGTCTTGTCCCAGTCCAGCGTCTCGAGGTAATCGCGCACGTACTGCTTGTCGAACGAGGGCGGGCTGATGCCGACCCGATAGGAGTCCGCGGGCCAGAAGCGCGAGGAGTCCGCGGTCAGCGCCTCGTCGATCAGCACCAGCTTGCCCTGAGCGTCGGTGCCGAACTCGAACTTGGTATCGGCAATGATGATCCCCTTGCCGGCCGCATAGTCGGCGGCCTCGGTGTAGAGCCGTATCGTCACCTCGCGCACCTTCTCCGCGAGCGGCCGGCCGATCAGCTTGACGGTCTGCGCGAAGGAGATGTTCTCGTCGTGCCCTTCGACCGCCTTGGTCGCCGGGGTGAAGATCGGCTCGGGCAGTTTCTGCGCCTGCTGCAGGCCCTTGGGCAGATCGATGCCGCACACCTTGCCGCTTTTCTGGTAGTCCTTCCAGCCCGAGCCGATCAAGTAGCCGCGCACGACGGCCTCGATCGGCAAAGGCTTCAATTTCTTCACCACCACCGAGCGGCCGCGCACCTGCGCCTTCTCGGCCGCATCGCGCACCACCGACTCCGGGTCGATCCCGGTCAGGTGGTTGGGCACGACGTGCGCGAGCCTTTCGAACCAGAAGTTCGACATCTGGGTCAGCACCGCGCCTTTGTCCGGAATCGGATCGGGCAGCACCACGTCGAACGCGGACAGCCGGTCGCTGACGACGATCAGCATCTTGTCGTCGCCGACTGCGTAGATGTCGCGCACCTTGCCGCGCCCGATGCGCGGCAGGCTCGCGATGCCGGACTCGAACAGCGCGGCGCTCATGCCGCCTTGCTCTCGAGTTCGGGCTTCCACTTGCCCTGGCAGGCCAGCCCGTTCATGTGCGCGCGGTGATGGAACGCCTTCTGCGCCGCAACGAGGTTCTGCGCGCTGCCGCGCCAGGCCTTGAGCGCGGGGTTCTGCAGCGCGCGCGAGTACGAGAACGTGAGCGGCCAGGGCAGCCCCTTCATCGCGGCCATCGCGTTCAGGTGCGCGGTCGCGTCCAGGTCCGACTGGCCGCCGGAGAGGAACACCACGCCCGGCTGCGCCGCCGGCACGGTGCGCTTGAGCACCCGCACCGTGCGCTCGGCGACCTCGTCGACGCCTGCCTGGCGCGCGCAGTCCTTGCCCGAGAGCACCATGCTCGCCTTCAGGATGGTGTGCTCGAACGACACGTTGTGCGCCGCGAGCGCCGCGTAGGTCGCGCGCAGGGTCGTCTCGGTGACTTCCTCGCAGCGCTCGATCGTGTGGTCGCCGTCGAGCAGCACTTCGGGCTCGATGATCGGCACGATCGAAGCCTCCTGGCACAGCGCGGCGTAGCGCGCGAGCGCGTGCGCGTTCGCGTACAGGCAGGTGTGCGAGGGAATGCCCTCGCCGATCGTGATCACCGCGCGCCACTTGGCGAAGCGCGCGCCGAGCTTGAAGTATTCCGCCAGCCGCTCGCGCAGGCCGTCGAGCCCCTCGGTGACTTTCTCGCCGGGGCACAGCGCGAGCTCCTTGGCGCCCTTGTCCACCTTGATGCCGGGGATGATCCCCCTGCCTTCGAGCAATTTCGGGAACGGGACGCCGTCGCTCGACTTCTGGCGGATGGTTTCGTCGAACAGGATGACACCGGAGACGTATTGCTCGACGCCCGGCGCCGCGAACAGCAGGCCGCGGTAGGCGCGCCGGTTCTCCTCCGTGCTTTCGACGCCGACAGACTTGAAACGTTTCTCGCAGGTGCCGCTCGATTCGTCGGCGGCGAGGATGCCCCTGCCCTTCGCGACCATCGCGGCCGCGGTCTTGGATAGCAATGCCTTGTCCATACGGATCCTCGGTGTAGAGATGAAGCGGGGAGTGGAACGGCGCGATTTTAACGCCGCCCATTCCCTACGGCCACCTTTAAGCCTCGTTTAAGGTGCGCGGCCGATCCTCTGGCCTGCGCGGAGAATTCAGCGATAATGCGGCCCCTTGAAGCCGCAACGCAAGCCTCAGAGTCCATGATCCGAATCGAGAATCTGGTGAAGTCGTTCGGCCCGAAGCGCGCGGTCGACGGCATTTCGTTCAACGTCGAACGTGGCGAGGTGCTCGGCTTCCTGGGCCCGAACGGCGCCGGCAAATCGACCACCATGCGCATGATCACGGGCTTCATCCCGCCCACCGAGGGCAAGGTCGCGGTCGGCGGCTACGACGTGGTCGAGTCGCCACTCGAAGCCAAGCGTCTGATCGGCTATCTGCCGGAGGCCGCGCCCGCGTATCCCGACATGACGGTGCACGGCTTCCTCGCGTTCGCGGCCGACATGCGCGGCCTGGCGGGCGAGGCCAAGAACAGGGCGATCGCGCGCGTGGTCGAGCTGTGCTTCCTCGATTCGGTGCTGCACCAGGGTATCGACACGCTGTCCAAGGGCTACAAGCACCGCACCTGCCTCGCGCAGGCGCTCATCCACGACCCGGAGGTACTGGTGCTCGACGAGCCGACCGACGGTCTCGACCCGAACCAGAAGCACGAGGTGCGCAACCTGATCCGCGAGCTCGGCCGCAAGAAGGCGGTCGTGTTCTCGACCCACATCCTGGAGGAGGTCGATGCGGCGTGCACCCGCGCCATCATCATCGACCGCGGCCGCGTGGTCGCCAACGGCACGCCGGCCGAGTTGCGCGGCATGTCCGCCCTGGCCGGCGCGGTCACGGTCTCCGGCCAGGGCGTAAGCGCCGACAAGCTCGCTGCGCTCGGGCGGGTCGAGGTCGTCGACGGCGCATACTGCGTGTTCCCTGCGGACAAGGCCGCGGCCGGGGAGCTCGCGCGCGAGGTTGCGGCGCTCGCGACGCGCGAGGGCTGGCGGCTCGAGGCGCTGCGCACCGAGGAGGGGCAGCTGGACGAAGTGTTCCGCCGCATCACGCTTCCCGACACGGTGAAGAAATGATTTCCGCCTGGAAGGCCGTGCGCACCATCGCGCGGCGCGAGCTCACGAGCTATTTCGCCTCCCCGGTGGCCTACGTGTTCCTGGTCATCTTCCTGCTGCTGACGGGCTTCTTCACCTTCACCGCCGGCGGTTTCTTCGAGCGCGGCGAAGCGAGCCTGGCGTCGTTCTTCGGCTGGCATCCGTGGCTCTACCTGGTGCTGGTGCCCGCGGTCGGCATGCGGCTGTGGTCCGAGGAGCGCCGCTCCGGCACGCTCGAGCTGCTGCTGACCATGCCGGTGACCACCTGGCAGGCGATCCTCGGCAAGTTCCTCGCCTCCTGGGCCTTCCTCGCGATCGCGCTCGCGCTCACCTTCCCCGTCGTGCTCACCGTGAACGTGCTCGGCGATCCCGACAACGGCGTGATCGCAAGCGGCTACTTCGGCAGCCTGCTGCTCGCCGGCGCCTACCTGGCGATTGCCTGCATGACCTCGGCCATGACGCGCAACCAGGTGGTGGCGTTCATTCTCGGGGTGGTGATCTGCCTGTTCCTCATCCTGTGCGGCTTCAACCCTGTGACCGACCTGCTCGCGCGCTGGGCCAGTCCCGCAGTGGTCGACACCGTGGCGGCGTTCTCGGTGATTCCGCACTTCGACGGCTTTCAGAAAGGCGTGATCGATTCCCGCGACCTGTTCTATTTCCTGTCGGTGATCGGATTCGCGCTGTTCGCGACCGGCGTGATCCTGCGCAACCACCGGGCGGGATAGCACGATGAAAAAGTACGAGACCCTGGTGTATTCGGCCGTCGGCCTGGCGGCGCTGTTCCTGATCCTGGTGGCGTTCAACTACCTCGCGGGCATCAACCCGCTGCGCGCGGACCTCACCCAAGGCAAGCTCTACACGCTGTCCGACGGTACCCGCAAGCTGCTGCAAGGTCTCAAGGCGCCGGTCAAGATCAAGCTCTACGTGTCGCGCGGCGAGTCCGTTCCGGTGCAGCTGCGGGCCTTCGCGAAGCGCGTCGAGGACGTGGTGAACGAGCTCAAGGCGGCGGCGGGCAAGAACCTGGTGGTGGAGATCTATCACCCCCGGCCCGACTCGGAGGAAGAGGACGCGGCGCAGCTCGACGGCATCGAGGCCCAGCAACTGCCGAGCGGCGACTCTTTCTACCTCGGCGCGGCGGTGAGCCGGCTCGACCGCAAGGAGACGCTTCCCGTCATCTCGCCGCAGCGCGAGCCGCTGCTCGAATACGACCTGGTGCGCGCGATCGCGCGCGTCAGCACGACAAAGCAGCCCAAGGTCGGCGTGATGAGCGCGCTGCCGGTGCTGGGCGAGGCCTACAACCCGATGACGCGCGGTCCGTCCGATCCCTGGGTGCTGGCGAACGAGCTCAAGCGCGAGTTCGACGTCGAGCAGGTGAACATGTCGGCGACGGAGATTCCCGCCGATCTGAACGTTCTGCTGCTGATCCACCCGCGCGACATCACGCCGCAGGCGGAGTACGCGCTCGACCAGTTCGTGCTGCGCGGCGGCAAGCTGATCGCGTTCGTCGATCCGTTCGCTTACTTCGACCAGCTGCCGAGCGCGCCCGGCATGCCGCAGCAGGGAACGAGCTCGTCGCTGCCGGCGTTGTTCAAGGCCTGGGGCGTGGAGATGAATACCGGCAAGGTGATATCGGATGTGGTCTACGCCTCCGGCAACGGACAGCGCTACACCCCGACCGTGCTGTCGCTGAACCGCACCGCGTTCAACCACCGGGACGTGGTGACCAGCCAGCTCGAGACGCTGCTTTACGTCTTCGGCGGAGCGTTCGAGGTCAAGCCGGTCGAAGGCCTGAAAGTCACCGACCTGGTCAGCAGCTCGCCGAACTCGATGCTGGTGGACGACTCGGTCGCCACCGTATCGGGCGACGCCGCCACCAAGGATTTCAAGCCAAGCGGCAAGTCCTGGCCGCTCGCGTTGCGCCTGAACGGCAAGTTCAAGACGGCGTTCCCGGACGGTCCGCCCGCCGCGCCGGGCGCGAAGGACAAGAACAAGGGAGCGTCCGCGCCGCAGCTCAAGGAGTCGGCGCGCGAGAATTCGGTGATCCTGGTGGCCGACACGGACATGCTTGCCGACCCGGCGGCGGTCGATGTGCAGGACGTGTTCGGGCGCAAGGTCGTGGTGCCCTCCAACGGCAACCTCGCGTTCGCGCTCGGCATGGTCGAGCAGTTCGCCGCGGGCGACGAGCTGATCTCATTGCGCAGCCGCGCCGCCTCGTTCCGCCCGCTCACCGTGGTGCGCGAGCTCGAAGCCAACGCGCAGAGGCAGTACTTCGGCAAGATCAGCGAGCTCGAGCAGGAGATCAAGAGCACCACCGACAAGCTGCAGGAGCTGCAGAAGGCGCAGGGGGGAAGCGCGGCCTCGGCCGAGATCCTCACCGCCGAGCAGCAGGCGGAGCTCGACCGGTTCCGCAAGCGGGTCGCGCAAACCAAGCTCGAGTTGAGGGAAGTGCGCAAGAACCTGCGCCATGACGCCGAGAGCCTGGTGTTCTGGACCAAGGTCGCAAACATCGCGCTGATGCCGCTGCTGGTGGCTCTGTTCGGCATCGGCGTGGCGCTGGTGCGCCGGCGCAGGGCCGCGGCGCGATGAACGCGCGCTTCGCCGCGATCCTGCTGGTGCTGCTGGCCGTGCTCGGCGGCAGCGCCGTGCTGGTCTACCAGCAGCAGCACGCGCGCGAGCCCTCGAACGTCGCCGCGCTGGGCCGGCCGCTGCTCAAAGGGCTGGCGGCGCCGGACATCGCCTCGATCCGGATCGCAGGACCTAAGTCCGTCATTACGCTGGAGCACAGGGGCAAGGACTGGGTGATCGACGAACGCGGCGGCTTCCCGGCCGATTTCGACAAGGTGCGCGCGTTCGTGCTCGAGGCGCTCGAGCTGAAGATCGGCCAGAGCGAGCCGATCGGCGCGCAGGATCGCGCCCGGCTGCACCTGCTCGAGCCCGACAAGGGCGAAGGCGCGGGCACGCTGGTCGAGTTCCGCGCCGCGGACGGCAAGCCGCTCGCGAGCCTGCTGATCGGCGAGAAGTATTTCAAGCAGGCGCCCGCCGATCCCGCGACTGCGGCCGCCGACGGGCGCTACGTGCTGCTGCCGGCCGATCCCGGCACCGTCTACGTGGTATCCGATGCGCTCGCTCAGGCCACCGCGCGCAGCGCGGCGTGGATCGACAGGAGCGGGATCAGCGCGCAAAAGGTGAAGACGCTCGAGGTACGGCTCGCCGGGGAAGAGCCCTGGAAAATCGAGCGTGCGAGCGAAAACGCGGCCTGGACGCTCGCCGGGGCGCGCGCCGGGGAGAAAGTCGAGGTCACCAAGGCGAACGCGGCGTCGTACTCGCTCTCGCTTCTCGAGCTGGCCGACGTGGCGCCGCCCGGAACCGGCGCGCAGAGCGCCGGCTTCGACAAGCCGACCGCGACCATCGTCGCCACCACCTTCGACGGCCTGCGCTACAGGTTCACCGTCGGCAAGCTCGAAGGGCAGAACTACACCCTGAGGTTTACGCGCGAGGGCGATTCGGACAACAAGAAGGACGCGGCGCGGCTCGCGCGCGAGCAGGCGCTCGTGCCCTATACGCTGCTGGTCGCGAAGTCCAAGCTCGACGACACCCTGAAGAAGCGCTCCGAGCTGCTGGAACCCAAGAAGTAGCCGCGCGCCCGGCGGCGACCCGGCTATCATAGCGGGGGACGGACCAGGGAGCACAGCTCATGGCAATACAGGAAACCAGGACCAAGGTCGTCATCCTGACCGGCACCTACCGCATCAAGGGCTACATCGACCTCGTCCCCGGCGCGCGCGTGACCGACTACATGGTCGAGGCGAAGAGCTTCATCGCCGTGACCGACGCCGAAGTGTGGGAGCTGGAGGGCCGGCAGGTCTTCACCGCGCCGTTCATCAACGTCAGCCGCGCGCACATCGAGGTCGTCGCGCCCGGGAGCTGAGCGTGTCCGGCGCCGCGGCCGCGAAACCGTCCTGCCAGGTCTGCGGCCGGACCACCACGCTGCGGCGCGCGATCGTGGTCAGGCCCGCCGTGGCGAGCCTGATCCAGCAGGAGGTGGGTCACTGGGACGAAGCCGGCTGGATCTGCCTGGAGGACCTGCAGCGCTTTCAGCACAAGTACGTCGAGCGCCTGCTGGAGGACGAGAAGGGCGAGATCACCCAGCTCGAGCAGGAGGTGCTCGAGAGCCTGCGCGATCAGGAGATCCTGTCGCAGAACCCCGAGACCGAGTTCGATGCCAGCCTGACGCTCGGTCAGCGCGCAGCCGACCGGATCGCGTCGTTCGGCGGCAGCTGGGTGTTCATCGCGCTGTTCGCGCTGGTCATGCTGTGCTGGATGCTGCTCAATTCCTGGGTGCTCGCCGCGCGGCCGTTCGATCCCTACCCGTACATCCTGCTCAACCTAGTGCTGTCCTGCCTTGCGGCGATCCAGGCGCCGGTCATCATGATGAGCCAGAAGCGCCAGGAGGCGCGCGACCGCCAGCGCTCGCTGCGTGACTACCAGGTCAACCTCAAGGCCGAGCTGGAGATCCGGCACCTGCACCAGAAGATCGATCATCTGCTGTCGCGCCAGTGGGAACGGCTGGTGGAGATCCAGGAAGTGCAAATGGAGCTCATCAACCAGATCAGCCGGCGCAAGCCCTAGGACAATGGCCGTCGAAGCGCAAATCTACGACATCACCCACGTCATCCAGCTCGCGGTGGCGCCGGTATTCATGCTGACCGCGGTAGGCACGATCATCTCGGCGCTGAGCGTGCGCCTGGGCCGCGCGGTCGACCGGCGGCGGGTGCTCGAGGC
>JBAUTD010000444.1:0-2324 GCA_049582045.1 Burkholderiales bacterium | reverse complement strand
GCCCCGCCCGAGGCCGACGCGCATGCCTCGCCGCCGCCGGGCGCCGACGATGCCGCGCCCGAAGCGATCGAGTTCGACCTGTCCGGTTTCCACGAGCTCACCTCGCGACTCACGCTGGAGACGCCCGTCGCGGGCGAGAAGGAGTCTGCGGACGCGGTGCGCGAGAGCGACTCGACGCTGGTGCGGCTGGTGAACAAGGTCATCCTCGACGCGATGGAGAGCGGCGCTTCGGACATACACATCGAGCCGGCAGCGGGCAACCGTCCTACCAGGATCCGCATGCGTCGCGACGGGGCGTTGTCGGACTACGCCGAGATCCCCGCGCGATTCCGCTCGGCGATCGTGTCGCGCATCAAAGTCATGGCGAGCCTCGACATCGCCGAGCACAGGAAGCACCAGGACGGGAAGATCGACTTCTCGCGCTTTGGCCCTGCGAAGCTGGAGCTGCGCGTGGCCATCATTCCGACCGTCAACGGGCTCGAGAGCGTGATCCTGCGCTTGCTTGGCTCGTCCAAGCCGCTTCCGGTCGACAAGCTGTGCCTCGGCTCGGGCCCGCTCGAGCGGCTGCGGGACGTCGTCGAAAAGCCGCACGGCTTGCTGCTCGTATGCGGACCCACCGGCTCGGGCAAGACCACGACGCTGCATTCGCTGATATCGCTGATCAATACGCCCGAGCGCAAGATCTGGACCGCCGAGGATCCCATCGAGATCACGCAAGAGGGTCTGTCGCAGGTGCAGGTGAATGCGAAGATCGGCTGGACCTTCGCCGAGACGCTGCGCTCGCTGCTGCGTGCCGACCCCGACGTCATCATGATCGGGGAGATTCGCGACCGCGAGACTGCGCAGGCGGCGGTGGAAGCGTCGCTGACCGGCCATCTCGTTTTCTCGACACTGCATACCAACAGCGCCCCGGAGACGGTGGCGCGCCTGCTCGACCTGGGTGTCGACCCCTTCAAATTCGGCGATTCGCTGCTCGGCGTGCTCGCGCAGCGGCTCGTGCGCCGCGTATGTCCGGCGTGCGCGAGGCCGGTCGAGCTCCGGGAGGAGGAGGTCGCACGGCTCGCGCTGGAGTATGCGGAAGGCGCAGAGACCGAATCCGCGACCCTCGTGACCGACTGGCGCCAGCGCCTGGGCAAGAAGGGGCGACTCTATGCCATGCACAGCGCCGGTTGCGAAAGCTGCGGCGGCTCGGGCTACAAGGGGCGCCTCGGGTTGCACGAGTTCATGGAGACGAGCACGGCCCTGAGGAAGCTCGTCCATCGGCGCGCGGAGCCCGAGGCGCTCCGCGAACGCGCGCTTGCGGAGGGCATGCGCACGCTGCGGCAGGACGGCATCGAAAAGATCCTGATGGGCCTCACCACGATGAAGCAGGTGCGCGCCAGCTGCGGCTAGCGCGCGGGGAGCGCGAGCCTCCGAGCCGCACGGCGATGCGGCCCGGACTCGACCCTATCGAGCCGTCGCGGAGGCCAGATCCTGCGCCGCGGCGTAGCGCTCGCGGCGGTACACGAGCCACGCGAACGCGAGCATGCCGGCGAGCACGATGAACGAGCCCACGGCGGCGAAGCCTTCGCCGCTCGGGTGGCCGGTGAAGATGCGCGCCACGCCGAAGGCCTGGATCACGACCCCGACCATCCAGATCCAGACCTGCGTGCGCGCGGCGCGGCTGCGGTCGATCGCGGGGTGCAGGTGGTAGAAGATGCCGAACAGGAACAGCGACACCCAGCCCAGCAGATTGAGGTGGGCGTGCGCGGGGAACGTGGCGTGGTTCTCCGAGATCGCCATGTACAGGCCCCACACCATTCCCGCGATCACGAACAGCACTGCCGCCCTGAAGGCGAGCGAAGACGCTTTCATTGTTGCTCCTCCCTCTATGATTATTGGATTTCTCGTGCGACGCGAATATTAGCCCGCCGAGAGGAGCTTTTGCAGGTTCTGCAGCGCGGGGCGGACGTTGCCGGTGTAGCGCTTGTGCGCATGCTGCACGCGCGTCTCGCCGAAGTGGCGCCGCAGGCCGCGCAGCCAGTACAGGCGCGCGCCTTCGAGCCATTGCTGCACGTCGGGCTCCTGCGACCAGAGGTACGCGGTTTGAGTCGCGGTGAGCATGCCTGCGGCCCAGTCGCGCGGCACGTTCTGCAGGCGCACAGGCACGCAGAGCCGGTTCTTTTCCGCTGCGTCCTTGCGCGTGGCTTCGACGAAGGCGATGAGCGCGGAGCTGAAGGGCAGGAACCCGGGCTGCAGCGCCTGCAGGGTGATGCGGCCGTCGGCGAACGCCGGCACGGTCGCCGCGGTGCTCAGGCCGGCGGCCGCGCAGTGCACGTGCAGGG
>JBAUTD010000443.1:0-14834 GCA_049582045.1 Burkholderiales bacterium | reverse complement strand
CGCGAGCACGGCTTCGCGCTCGAAGCCATGCCCGAGGTGAAGCTTGGCGGCGAGCGGATTTCGAGCTCGGCGGTGCGCGAGGCGCTGCTGGCGGCGGATTTTTCCCGCGCCGAGCGACTTCTCGGGCGCCCGTACGTGCTCTCGGGGCGCGTGGCGCACGGTGCGAAGCTCGGGCGCAAGCTCGGCTTTGCGACCGCAAACCTGATGCTGCCCAGGCGCGCTCCGCTGGCTGGAATTTACGTGGTCGAGGCCTGCGGCGCCGACGCGGCCGACGGCGGACGATGGTTGCCCGGGGTCGCCAGCGTGGGCAGGCGGCCGACGGTGAACGAGGTGGCAGTGCCGCTGCTCGAAGTGCATTTGTTCGATTTTGCCCAGGAGCTGTATGGTCGGCACCTGCGCGTGAAGTTCATCGAAAGGCTGCGCGACGAGGCGAAGTACCCGGATCTGGACACGCTGCGCGCGGCTATCGCGCGCGACGTTGCGCAAGCAAAGGAGTTTTTTGCCAAGCATGGCTGATTACAAGAACACGCTAAATCTTCCCGATACCGCGTTTCCGATGCGCGGTGATCTCGCCAAGCGCGAGCCCGGCTGGGTGCGCGACTGGCAGCAGCGCGGCGTCTACAAGCGCCTGCGCACCATCGCCAAGGGCCGCCCGCGCTACGTGCTGCACGACGGCCCTCCATACGCCAACGGCGACATCCATATCGGCCACGCGGTCAACAAGATTCTGAAGGACGTGATCGTGAAGTCGCGCACCCTGGCCGGCTTCGACGCGCCCTACGTGCCGGGCTGGGACTGCCATGGCATGCCGATCGAGGTGCAGATCGAGAAGAAGCACGGCAAGCATCTCTCTGCCGAGGAAACGCAGCGCCTGTGCCGCGCCTACGCCGCAGAGCAGATCGAGCGCCAGAAGGTCGACTTCCAGCGCCTGGGCGTGCTGGGCGACTGGGACAACCCTTACCTCACGATGGCGCCGCGCAACGAGGCGGACGAAATCCGTGCGCTGGGCGTGCTGCTCGGCAAGGGCTACGTCTACCGCGGGCTCAAGCCGGTCAACTGGTGCTTCGACTGCGGCTCGGCGCTGGCCGAGGCCGAGGTCGAGTACGAGGACCGCAAGGACCTGGCAATCGACGTCGGGTTTCCCTTCGCCGCGCCGGCCAAGGTGGCGAAGGCTTTCGGACTGCCGGGACTGCCCGACAAGCCCGGCTTCGCGGTGATCTGGACTACGACGCCGTGGACGATTCCCGCCAATCAGGCGCTGAATGCGCATCCCGAGTACATCTACCACCTGGTCGACACCGAGCGCGGCCTGCTGATCCTCGCGGCCGACCTGCAGCAAAGCTGCCTCGCGCGTTACAAGCTGAGCGGCACGACGCTTGCCGCCTGCAAGGGCTCGGCGCTGGAGGGGATCGCCTTCCGCCATCCGTTCTACGACCGGCTTGCGCCGGTCTACCTCGGGGACTACGTCACGCTCGACACCGGCACCGGGATCGTGCATTCGGCCCCGGCATACGGCGTCGAGGACTTCGAGTCCTGCAGGCGCTACGGAATGAACGACGAGCAGATCCTGACCCCCGTGCAGGGCGACGGCAGGTTCGTCAAATCGCTGCCGCTGTTCGGCGGCGCGATGATCTGGGACGCGAATCTCGAGATCGTGGCCGAAATCGAGCGCCGCGGCGCGCTGTTCGACAAGACGCCCTACGTTCACAGCTACATGCACTGCTGGCGGCACAAGACGCCTGTGATCCTGCGCGCCACCGTGCAGTGGTTCGCCGGCATGGACGCGACTCCCGGCTACGCAGGCGTCAAGCCGGCCGAGACGCTGCGCACGACCGCGCTGCGCGGGATCGAGGCCACGCGCTTCTTTCCTGCCTGGGGCCAGGCACGATTGCATGGAATGATCGCCAGCCGCCCGGACTGGACGCTGTCGCGCCAGCGGCAGTGGGGCGTGCCGATGCCCTTCTTCATCCACAAGGAGACCGGCGAGCTGCATCCCGACACCCTCGAGCTGCTCGAGGCGGTGGCCAAGCGCGTCGAGGAGGGCGGGATCGAGGCCTGGCAGAGGCTCGATGTGCGCGAGCTGCTGGGCGACGACGCCGAGCGCTACGACAAGATCAAGGACACGCTCGACGTCTGGTTCGACTCCGGGTCGACCCATTTCACCGTCCTGCGTGGCTCGCACAAGGACGAGACCGCGTTCCCCGCCGATTTGTACCTCGAGGGTTCCGACCAGCACCGCGGCTGGTTCCATTCGTCGCTGCTGGTGTCTTGCATGATGAACGGCGTGCCGCCGTACAAGGCCTTGCTCACGCACGGCTTTGTCATCGACATGGAAGGGCGCAAGATGTCGAAGTCGCGCGGCACCGGCATGTCACCGCAGGAGATCAACGGGACGCTCGGCGCGGAGATCCTTCGCCTTTGGGTGGCGAGCACCGACTACTCGAGCGAGCTGAATCTGTCGAAGGAGATCCTGAAGCGGGTAGTCGAGAGCTACCGCCGCATCCGCAACACGCTGCGTTTCCTGCTTGCCAACACGGCGGACTTCGATCCGGACAGGCATGCCGTTGCGTCCGCAGGCATGGTCGAGATCGACCGTTACGCTCTCGCCCTGACGGCGCGGCTGCAGGAGGATCTCGCCTCCGACTACGACCGCTACCAGTTCCACCTGGTGGTGCAGAAGCTTCAGACCTTCTGTTCGGAGGATCTGGGCGCTTTCTACCTCGACATTCTCAAGGACCGGCTCTATACCTGCGGCGCGGACTCGCACGCGCGCCGCTCGGCGCAAACCGCGCTCTACCACGTGACCCACAGCCTGGTGCGCCTGCTGGCGCCGATCCTGAGCTTCACCGCCGAGGAGTTGTGGGCGGTATTCACGGGGCGCGCGGACGACAGCGTGTTCTTCCACACCTGGCACGCGCTTCCTGCGCTCGAGGGGGCCGAGGAGTTGATGAGCCGCTGGGGCCGCCTGCGCGCGCTGCGCGCCCCCGCGCGCAAGCGCATCGAGGACCTGAGGGCGGAAGGCAAGGTAGGTTCATCTCTGCAGGCTGAGGTCGATTTCCACCTCAGCGGTGCGGACTATGATCTGCTCGCCGGCCTGGGTGATGATCTTAGATTCGTCATGCTGACTTCGGCCGCGCGGGTGCACCGCGCGGCCGAGGCGCGCGTCGACGTGGCGCCCAGCGCCCTGACGAAGTGCGAGCGTTGCTGGCACTACCGCGACGACGTCGGCACCGACGCGGCGCACGCCGGACAGTGCGGCCGCTGCGTGTCGAACCTCTACGGCAAGGGCGAGGCGCGCAGGTATGCCTAGACGCTCCGCTTGGTTCGCGCTGGCGGCAGCGATCGTCGTTCTCGACCAGCTCAGCAAGTGGGCGGTGCTCTCTGCGTTCGCGCCCGGCGAGCGCCTGGCGCTCACCGGCTTTTTCAATCTCGTGCTTGCGTTCAACAAGGGCGCCGCGTTCAGCTTTCTCGCTGGCGCACCGGGATGGCAGACCCCCTTGTTCATCGCGGTCGCCGTGGTCGCGATCGTGGTCGTGTCCGTGCTGCTCGCGCGGTCGTCCGCCGACCGGCTCGTCTGCGCCGGCCTCGCGCTGATCCTGGGCGGGGCGCTCGGCAACGTCATTGACCGGCTGCGCTACGGGCAGGTGGTCGATTTTCTCGATTTTCACCTCTATGGCTGGCATTGGCCCGCGTTCAACGTCGCCGACTCGGCGATTGCGATCGGTGCCGGCTTGCTGGTCTACGAAAGCCTGTTCCACCGCGGAGCCGACGGTGAACGCGGCCGTTGAAGGCGGGGTGATGACCCTGCACTACCGCCTTTGCCTCGAGGACGGAAGGGAGGTGCTATCCACCTTCGGCGGTAATCCCGCCACGCTCGCACTCGGTAGCGGCGAGCTCGCGCCGGGGCTGGAGAAGTGCCTGGCGCATGCCGAGCCAGGCGGCAGCTACGTGTTCGAGCTGGAGCCGGCGCAGGCATTCGGCGAGCGGCGCGAAGACCTGGTTCAGTCGTTGCCGCGCGTGTCCTTTGCGCGCGAGCTGGCTCTCGAGGAGGGTGCGCTGATCGAGTTTTCCGCTCCGGACGGCACGCGCCATGCCGGGCAGGTGCGCGCGCTCAATGACCACGGCGTGGTGGTGGATTTCAATCATCCGCTCGCAGGACGGTGCGTGCGCTTCGAGGTGGAGGTTCTCGCCATCGTCCGATGATGGCAACATAGGCCGATGAAGGACGATTCTAGGGAAACGCAGGTGCTGCTCGCAAACCCGCGCGGGTTCTGCGCCGGGGTCGAGCGCGCGATCGAGATCGTCGAGCGCGCGCTGGAGCAGTTCGGCGCGCCGATTTACGTCCGGCACGAGATCGTGCACAACAGGTTCGTGGTCGAGGGCTTGCGCGCCAAGGGCGCGGTATTCGTCGACGAGCTGGACGAGGTGCCTCCCGGCAGCACCGTGATCTTCAGCGCGCATGGCGTGGCGAAGGCGGTGCGGGCGGACGCCGAGGCGCGCGGTCTCAAGGTGTTCGACGCGACCTGCCCGCTGGTGACCAAAGTGCACGTCGAGGTGGCGAAGATGCTGAAGCAGGGGCTCGAGATCGTCATGATCGGGCACCGCGGCCACCCCGAGGCCGAAGGCACCATGGGGCAGGCCGACTCGCACATCCACCTGGTGGAAACGGTAGCGGACGTCGCCGGCCTGCGGATCTCGGATCCGGCCAAGGTCGCCTACGTCACGCAGACCACGCTTTCGGTGGACGATGCCGAACAGGTGGTGGCCGCGCTGCGGGCCAGGTTCCCCCAGATACGCGGGCCGAAGAAGGCCGATATCTGCTATGCGACGCAGAACCGCCAGGACGCCGTGAAGCTGATGGCGCCGCGCTGCGACGTGGTGATCGTGGTCGGCTCGCCAAACAGCTCGAACTCGAATCGCCTGCGCGAGGTGGCGCGCAATATCGGCACCGAGGCCTACATGATCGACCGCGCCGCGGACCTTCTGCCGGAATGGATCGCCGGCAAACGCCGCATCGGAGTCACTGCCGGCGCGTCGGCGCCCGAGGTGCTGGTGAACGACGTGCTTGCGCGGCTCAAGAAGCTCGGCGCGCCCCGCGTCTGTCAGCTCGAGGGCATCAGCGAGAACGTGGTGTTCACGCTGCCGCGCGAGCTGGCAGGAAGGAAGTAGCCTCGGGCGCGCTCAGCGCCAGCCGGCGGGTCGCTCCGGCGGCGGGGTGTCGAAGCTGACCTCGATCGTCATCTGCGTCTTGACCGGATGCTTGTCTTTCATTCCGGGCGTAAAGCGCGCCGAGCGGAACGCGCGCTCGGCGGAGCGCTCGAACACGCCCGCCGGCCGGGCGCGCAGGGTTTCGACCCGGTCGACGGCGCCGTTCTCGTTGATGAAGAGCCGCAGCACGACCTTTCCCGACAGGCCGCGGCGCGCCGCCGCCTCCGGGTATTCGGGCTCGACGTGGGTCTTGATGCCGGGGCGCACGTCAAGCTCTGAACTGCGGTAGTAACCGTCCGCCGGCGGCGGCGCCGCGTCCCTTGACGGGGTAGCGCCCGACGCGAATGTCACGCCGCAGGCGAGCAATGCGGCCAGCAGGCTTGCGATGCGCCTGCCGGCCCGCATCGGCTCCGTCACTGAGAAATCAGCTCGCGCCAGGACACGCGGCGGCCCTGGACGTTGCTCGGGGTGACCGGCGTCGATTGCGTAAGCTGCTGGTTATCCGCAGTGGTGACGATCGACTTCACCGATCCGCCGGGCAGTTGCACGACGTTGATACCCACCACCAGCGAGCTTGATATCTTGATGCTCGCCATGTTCAGCGTCGCGCCCGGAACATAGGCGCCCGTCGCGTAATTGAGGTAGTTGACCCACGCGTAGCCGCCTGCGACGCAGGCGTCGCTGGTGGGGACGTTCGTCGCCACGATCAGCGTGCCGAGTTGCAGCTGCGGGTCGACGTTCACGCGCTCGCCGGAGTCGGGCAGGTCGACCCACCATCCCTTGTTGGTGCTGAAACTGACCGTATTGTTGGTCGTAGTGCGCTGCGGCGGGTTCGCGCCGGTGATGGTGGTCAGCGTCTGCTGCACGAACGCGCCGGAACTGCGCACGTCGGGCAGCGGCGTCGAAGAGATGTCGTCGCGCAGGGCGTAGATCGACTGGACCTGGGTAGTGGTCAAATCGCTGGTTCCCAGCATGCGCCCGGTGCCGACATACACGACCGCATACCCGTTGACCGATGCAAGCTCGGGTTTGGAGGTGAGCGGCTGCACGACGCCCGAAGGGTCCTTCAGAGTCTCGAGCTTGAAAGCCGTATACGGTGCCGCCGACGTTTGTGCGTAGCCGTACGCCGTGGGGTCGAGCTGGAAGCGCCACACGTTGCCCTTGAGGTCGACGCCGTACACGCGCAGCGCGGTGTTGTCGTAGAAGGAGTTGTCGACCCACGCGTTGATGTGGTTCAGGCCGCTCGGATCGACCGTGCCGGACACGCACGGCGAAGTCGTGCTCACGCCGTCGCAGCCCACTCCGGTGCCGATACGCTGCAGAATTGCACCGGTTTTCGCATCCAGGACGTACAGGTATCCCTGGCCGTTCCCGGGGCTGACGTTGTTGTAGCCGGAGGTGATCAATACGACCCACCTTCCATCCGACGGACGCTTGACGATAAGGGGATTGCCGAAGCTGTAGCCGAGGTTGCAATCCTGGAAGTAAGTGCCGCTGTTGGCCTGCGCGTCGCTCAGGCAGGGCGTGCTGCTATCGGTGCTGAACTCCCACAGCCCTTTCGGGTTGCTTGGGTCGGTCACGTCCAGCGCGTAGTAGCCGCGCCCGCCGTCGTTAAGCCCGGCGACCAGGACCGTGTGCCATTTCGCGGCCGACGTGCAGGGCGTGGACAGCGTATGGTCGAAGCACACGTCGCCGATCTGCGGCGAGCCGTCGGTGTAGTACTGGTGCGAGTACGGCGAATTCGCCAGGTTCTTCAGGTTGGGCAGGACCATAGACGGCACAAACGCCCAGCGTTCCGAGCCCTGACCGCTGCTCGGGTTGGTCACCAGGGTGCCGGTGAAGCTGTCGTCGGAGCTCGTCTGGGTCGCGATCCCCGCGGTCTGATAGTAGAGTTCGCCGCCCGGCCCCTCGGTGTTGAACGCGTGCAGCATGCCGTCGTTGGACGCCGCGAACACAAGCCCCGGGCGGGTGGCGGTGCTCGTCTGGAAGGCCGGATAGAAGGGGTCGGTGCCGGCGTAGGATCCGCTGTCGTAGCCGAAGGGTGACGCTCTCACGTAGGCCGGCTGCGCGTCCACGATATCTCCGAGCAGGTGCAAGCGGTTGCGATACAGGTCGCTAAGCGCAGTGCCGCCCGTGGTTTCGTCGGAGGTGTCGCCGCGCAGGTAGTCAACCAGGTTCTGCGGCGTCGCCGAAGCCGTGCGCCCGCTGCCGTCGGTCGCCCAGGCCGCGGCCTGAGTGAGCGAGAGCGGATTGAAGTAACTCATTTCCGTGGCGCTGAGCTCTGCACCGTCGCTGCAACCTGGATAGTTTCCGGTGGCGAAGGCGCCGGGCCAGCAGAAGCTCTTCAGCAGGTTGCCGTTCTGCCCGCCGCTGGGCGTCGTGTCGGTCGAATCGAAGGTGTAGATGGTGCGGTCGTACGGCGTGCGCTGGTCGAGCAGCGCCGAAGCCGACCAAAGCGTGGCGTACGAAACGTTGCCGGTGCTCAGGTCGATGGTGCGCGCGCTCAGGTCGCCGTCCCAATCCACCGTCTGGTACTGTGCGGTGAAGGCGAAGTTGTCGCCCGCGACCGGCTGCAGGTTCGAGGTCGCCGCCGCCGCGCCGGCGCCGATCCGGGCAGCAACGCTGTTGAGCGCGGTGGAAAGGGCGTTGGACAGCGTGTTGGGGTCGCGCGCGGTGAAGTACTGGCCATGGCCGTTGACCGCCGCGTGCCACAGGTCGTCGAGCGCGGTTTCTCCGCCCGACACCGGCAGGGGCCAGTTGGCGCCCTGCTTGATGGCCCAGAAGTCGCCGCCGGTGGTGGCGTTCTCGTTCAGGTAGTTCGGGTCGTAGGTGAGCTGCCCCGCGAGCCCGAGGCCGACCGCGAACAGGTCCATGTGCTGCGCCGGGTTGGGATCGTTCGCCGTGGTCGGCACTTCGTCCGCGAGATCGGTGCGCAGGTCGGTCTGGTAGTAGTACATCGCGGTGTCGGCCAAGGTATTGCTCGCGCCCGACACGCCGCCATCGTAGGCGCCGATCGCGCGTGTATGGTAGCCGCTGTCGGTGTCGTCCTGGTTGCCGATCGATCCGCCGCTGAGCGTCTCGCCGGCGCTGCCGTTCCAGTAGCCGTCGGTCACCAGCACGGTGTAGTTTGCCTGGCAGGCGTACTCGATCGGGCTCGCGCCCATGCCGTTGGCGAGCCGGGGCGTGCCGGTCGAGCCCAGGCCGGCGAAGTACTGGCCGACCCGCGACAAGGCCTCGCGCGTTGGAGTGCTGCTGTTGGCATCGACGCTGTAGATCTTCGTGTACCAGTTGTTCTTCTGGTTGCCGGCCCCGGAAGTGAAGTCGTCGACCGCCAGGTACTTGCTCGCGCTGACCGGGCTGCCGGGGTTGAGGGTGATCATGCCGACCCGGAACGCGCTGGTGATGCTGACGAAGGCGCGGCCGATGGTGGTCTTGGTCATCGTGTTGCGGGTGCGGTAGTACGCGTACCAGTTGGCGAAGTTGGTCATCTCCTCGCTGTAGCTGCATACCCCGGCGGTCACCTTGCCGCAGTCGGTGCGACCGGGATAGAGCGGGTAGGTCTGCCCCGAGACGATGTTGGTGCGGGTAAACGTGCCGACCTGGGTGCGGCCGGCCGAGGCGGCATTCTGTCCGTTGTTGAAGCTCGTCGCCGAGGTGTTGATGACCGACGGCGTAATCCCGCCGGCCATATTGGTGATGCTGACCGAGACCCGGAAATCGCTCTCCGTTATCGACGCGCCGTTGAGCTCCGAGCCCGTACCGGAGGGCGCCGTGATGGTCACCCTATTGCCGCTGGAGGTGGCGCTGTAGCCGCTCGTGGGGGTGTAGGTGTTGATCTGGGCCGCGACTGCGGTGGCCATCGTGGTCGTGTTGGTGGTGCCGGGGCTCACCGATGAGCCGAGGATCTCGGTACCGTTGACCTGGATCGAGCTGAACCTGGCGTTGCTCCTGCTGATGGACGTGATGGTAAGCGTCCCGGTCGCGGGGGTCGTCGGCGTCCCCGGCGTCGAGATCACCGTGACGGCGTAGCCGTTAGGTTGCGTGCAGTCAGCGGGGTTGCACGTCGCGCTGGTTCCGGCGTAGATCGTGACGGTATTGCCCGAGCTCGTGGCGGTATAGCCGCCGTTCGTCGCGGTGCCGTCGTTGATCGCGAGCTTGATGTTCGAGGCGACCGTGGTCGTATTGATCGGGCCGGGGGCCGGGGACACGACGCCCGACGGGTACCCCGGGCCGAACAGGTTCGTACCGTTCGCGGTGACGTTCTGGATCGCGCCGCTGGTGTTCGATTGCGCTCCGACCGTGATAGTCGCGGTGGCCGTCTGCCGCGATACCGCGGTGTTGTTCCAGACGCCGGTGAACTTGGGCCGCGTATAGCTACCGGTGTGGTTCTGCTCGCAGTCGCTCAGATTTGGCGTGCCGCCGCTGTCCTTGCAGTAGCGCACCGGCGCGGGCACGTTGTAGTTCACTCCGGCGACCGTAGTGGGAGCGGTGGCCGAAACGCATTGCGAGAGCGTCAGGTCGGAGCAGTATTCGGTCGTCTTAATGAGGTAGTAGTAGGGCGCACCGTAGGTGTACCTGATCGCCCCGACGGACGTCTTGCCGTAGCCGTAGGTGGCGTCGGGATAGCTGTAGAACGCATTCGTCCTGCAGTTGCTGTTCGGGTAGGTGGTCGAGGCGGACGCGCTGTTGCACCATTCGCGATCCGGGAAGTTGCTCGCGAGATTCGAAGTGGTGACCTTCGGCGAGCTGCTGGCGGGGAACATGCTGATCGTCTCGACGCGCAGCGTGTTGAGCCCGCTTACGCTGACTCCGTCGGTCGGCACCGCCGTCCAGTTGCTGGTGTACGCGGCGGTCATCGACGGCATCGACGTGCCGTCATAGTTCACGGCCGGCAGGTAGTTAATGGCCGGGTTGTAGTACTGGAAGTTGAATTGCGGCGACATGATCGGCGGGTCGCCGACCTCGCAGTTCTGCAGGGTGTTGTTGATGCTGCCGCCGGAGTCGAGGGAGTCCAAACACAGCGGATTGCTGTCGAAGTTGTTGAAGCGTCCGATGAAGTCCGGCGTGTACTGCTGCTGCATCGAACCCGAGTCGTCGAACAGCACCATGATGTTGGGCGGCACGTTGGCCGCCGGCTGGGCGAGCGGCTGAGAGGCGAGGTCGGTCAGCCCGGCCGCGCCGACCGTCGCGGGCAGCAGGGCCGCGGCGCACAGCGCGCTGCGGAGCATGTTCATGAATTTGGTGGTACGGGTACGCATTGCGTTTCTCCCTGCGGGGCGGTTGCGCTCAGAACACCGTGGCCTGTACGTAGCTGAGGGTGTTGCGCGGCCCCGATACCTGCACTGTGATGCGATAGAACGTGCTGACCGGAACCGAGAGCACGCCGCCGCCGTAGCCGCCTGCACCCTTGGAGCCGGATGACGACACGGCGCCGCCGGCTGCGGCGGAAGCCTTGATGCAGTTGGTGCTCGCCGGATCCCCCGATCCCTCGCACATGCGCTGGATCACGTATTTGACGGTGTTGCCGGCGGCATCGGTGCCGACGGTCACGGCGGTGCTCCAGTCGTACGGCGTCAAACTCGAGTTCTGCCCAAGCAGGTCGACGTTCGACTGCCACGTCGAGTAGTAGGCATTGCCGCCGGTCACCCCGGGGAGATCGGAATACAGCGTGTTGCCGCTGGAGTTGGTGGTCAGCCAGGTGCGCGCGGCCTCGATTCCCCAGTCGGCGGCGCTGGTCGCGCTTTGCTTGAACGCGAGGTTGCTCGCGATCAAGGTGCCGGTGCCAACGCTGCGCATCATCGCGATGCCGGCAAGGGACATGGCGACCAGGACGATGAGCGCGATGAACAGCACCACGCCCTGCTGCCGGAGACGCGGCGCGGCGATCACGAGTATCTCCAGATCAGGTTGCGGATCGGGACGATCGTCTGATAGACGCGGTAGCGGTAGCAGCTCGGCAGCCCTTCGGGCACCGTGAAGCTGCCGCCTGCCCAGGTGGGTGCGGTCGTGGTCGCGGAGCACGCGCCGCCGGGGGTGCTCGGCTTCTCGTAGTTGCCGATCCGCGTCAGAACACCGACCCGGATCGAAAGCACCTGGCCCCAATCCGCGCCGGTTACCGGCTGTACGTTGCTGTACTCGTCCACCACGCCGTCGCCGGCGGTTCCGGTTCCTGCGCCGTCGTCCTTGCCGTACTGCGCGCGCAGGTCGACGACGCCGTCCGCCAGGTCCTGCGCGACCCCGCCGCCCGTGATCAGCAGGCTGTCGGTCACCTGCAGCCGGTATTGACCGACGGCCGGGCTCGCGACCGAATAGGTGCGCACGCTCGGGTTGCCGATGTCGAAGATCAGATCGTTGGTCACGTAGTTGGTCGGGTAACTACCCCATGCGGGGGGGTTGTAAGGGGCCGTGTTGAATTGCAGTTGCGAGGAAACGGGCTGAACTCCGGTCAACTGGGCCAGCGTGCAGCTTCCCGCGGCGCCCTGGCTGACCAGCATCACGAAGTCTCCAGCGTAGAAGCCCGCCGTGCCGTCCACGGTCGCATACGGCGGCGCAAAGGTGGCGATGGTCCCGGGCACCATGCGCGTGCTTCCATTGGAGTACATCATCGTGATGGTGTTCGGCGTGACCGCGGAATTGATGTAGACAGGGGCCAGGTTAAGGGGCGGCAAGGCCGTTCCGACGCTTTGGCCGGGAACGTTTACCGAGTAATTGCCGTTGTAGTAGTAGTACAGCGTGCCGCAGCCGAGCGCCGCCGACTGGTTCAGGCCGTAGCCCGCCATTTCTGCGTCGCGCTCGATGGTAAACAGCGCGATCAGGCCGTTGGTCTGTCCGCTGCCGGCACCAAGCGTCGAGCGGTTGAATTTGTCGCTCGTGAGGTAAGCCTGGGTGATGATCAAGATGCCGATCAGGCCGATCGCGACCCCGACCATAACCTCGACCAGGCTCATGCCTCGCTCGCGAATGCGCAGGGTAGGTGTCATGTGCAGTTGGAACACTTGATATGTGCGATCACGGTCTGCCGGTTGACCAACGTGTCGCCCGGCCTTTGCCAGTACACGGTCACGGTGACTTGGCTCGCCGGCGTTCCGGTCACCGTGATCGTGGGCGCGTTGGCGCCGGTTGCCTTGGGAAGGCTGCTCTGGACTTGCGTTACCCATGCGTCCCGCGGCGCGTAGCTGGCCGCGGTCGTGTCGTAGCTGGCGATGTTGGTCTGGTCGACCCAGATCTGGCTGACGACCTGATTGGCGAGAAAGGCGGCGTCGGAGCGGTACTTCGCGTCGACCGTGGTCTGGATCCCGACCGCCTGCATGCCGAGCATGGCCAGGATGCCGATCGAGAAGATCAGGATCCCGACCAGCGCCTCGATCAGTATCATGCCGCGCTGTGTGGAGTGTGGACGTGAGGTCATCATCGCTCGTGCTCAGTTGCAGACGCGGGGATCCGTGGTGTCGGTCACCTTCGGATCGCACATTTTTGCCTGTCCGCCGCTGGACAGCTGGATGCGCAGGCAGCGCATCTTGCCGTTGGTGGCGTCGGCGTAGGTGCAGGTGCCGCCCGCCGGGTTGGAGAAGTCGATCGTCGTGATGCCCGCGCTGGCCAGGCGGCCCAGGCCGTTGAAGACGGCGCTCGAGCCACCGGTCGCGGCCACGGTAACGTTTGGGCTGCCCTCGCTTGCCGCCTTCTCTTCGATGATCTGCGGCGCGGCGGTGCCGGGGAGACTGGCGTTTCCGCCCGCCGGGGCGACGTCGCACAGGCCGGTCGGGTCAGACAGGCTGACGATCCAGTTGAGCGAAGTGGCGGACGGTGCGCAGCCCGAGGTGAAATCGCTCACCAGCTGGAAGCGCACCGGGGCGTTGAGGCGTACCGCCTCGGCACGCGCCAGGTCGAGGCCCTGCAGCGTGGTTTCGGCTGCGTTGCGGATCTGCGTGTTCTGCAGAAAGGTGGCGAACGAAGGCACCCCGAGGAACAGCACCAGGGCGACAATGGCCAAGCCGATCATCAGCTCGATCAGTGTCACGCCTTGCTGGGTAAATCGCATCAGCACGACGCGCCCTTCTTCGTAACCCAGCAGGTCGTCGAATTGTTCCAGCCCGTCGCCGGCGAAGTGAAGGTCGAGGTGCGGACGTTGGATTCGTTCAGCGTGTACTGGAACCCGTTTACGCCGCCGAGCCCGGTTGCGGTAATCGTGTAGGTCTGGTCGCCGACCGCGTTTGCGTTCGCCGACACGCACGTGATGGTGAAGTATTGCGCGTCCGCGCCGCTTGGCATGGCCACGCCGCAGGTGCCGCCGGTGCCGTACATGTGGTTATCGGCGTAGTATTTCTCGAGCTGCAGGCGAGTGCTCGAGAGGTTCGAGATCGCCTCGGATATCTTGCCGCGCTGGATATACTGGATGTATGAAGGCACGGCGATCGCCGCCAGGATCGCGACGACCACCAAGGTGATCATGAGCTCGATCAGAGTGAAGCCGGATGCCTTGCGCATGGAAATCCCCTTTGTCCGTGAATGCATGCTAGAAGTTTGCCAAGCCAGGATGCAAAAGCGGGCGACCAGCGGCCGGATTCGCGGCCCGAACGGCTCCAGCGGTCCCGGTTTGGAGGGAATTTTCCACGTTCGGAGCTGCGCCGGCCGATCGGCGTATAATCCGCCGCTCGTGCTCCGGGACAATGGACGCACAGGGCTGGTGTAGCTCAGTTGGTAGAGCAACTGATTCGTAATCAGTAGGTCCGCAGTTCGAGTCTGCGCACCAGCACCAAGGTCCCGGCGGCCACAGACCTGCGACTTACGCGATGGCAGCCCGAATTCTCGTAGTAGACGACGACCCGGACATCGTGGGCCTGCTGCGGCTGCACTTGTCGACGGCGGGCTACGAGGTGCGCACGGCGCAGGACGGGATCGAGGCAGGATACATGGTGCTTGCCGATCCGCCTGACCTGATTATCACCGATGTCAGCATGCCCAACATGGATGGCCTGGCGTTCGTCACCGCGCTCAGGGCGGATACCACCTTGCCGCATATCCCGGTGATCTTCCTAACGTCGGTCGACGACGAGGACAGCCGCGTAAATGAGCTTGGCGCCGCGGGCTATTTGACCAAGCCGGTGCGTGCCGATCACCTGCTGTCGATGGTGGCAAAGCATGTCGGCGACGGCGCCCGCCTCGCCGACTGAGTCGGCACGACGCAGCGCGCGGCTATTTGCAGTCCCGCAGTTCGCTTCCGTTGATCGCTCGCGCGACTTCATATAGTCGCGCGCGAAGCGCGGGGTCGGTGTCGCGCACCCGCAGCCACACCTTCGGCACCTGGCTCACGCGCGCCCCGACCTGGGCGCTTCGTACGCCCTTGGCTTTCAAGTCCGCAATGCGCGCCTGCGCTGCCGCCTCGCTGCGGAAGACGCCGAGCGAAATCGACCACTGGTAGTTGCCCGCATCCTGCATGACGAAGAAGTCGTCTACGCCGAGCGCCTTGAGCTCGGCGCCTTTGCGCTGCGCTCCCTGGCGATCGCTCTGCGGTGGGATATACACCCACCAGTTGGCTGTCTCTTCGACTTGCCGCTCGCTAAGCCGTGCCCCGAGCGCGAGCGGCTCGAGCAGCTGGCGGGCCGCCGGCAGGTCGGCCAGCGTGAAGC
>JBAUTD010000442.1:0-3432 GCA_049582045.1 Burkholderiales bacterium | reverse complement strand
GGATCGTCCTGGCGAGCGCGAGCCTGCTCGGCCTGCGGCTCGCGCTCTCCGGCCGCCTGCTCAGGCGCGTGAACGAAGTCCGGCTCGCGTTCTGGCAGGGCGCCATCTCGCTGCCGCTGTTCGCCGCCGGCGCGCTCGCGACCGAGACGATCCGCTTCGATCACATCGGCTTCGCGCCGCTGGCGGGGATCTTCTACCAGGGCGCGATCGTCGCGGGGCTCGCCTTCACGGTCAACTTCACCCTCATCCGGCGCTACACCCCGAGCGTGATCATCAGCTTCAACTTCGTCGCCCCGGTCGCCGGCGTTCTGCTCGGCGCCTCGATCCTCGGCGAGCCGGTGACCGCGGGGCTCGTCGGCGGACTGCTGCTGGTCGCCGCCGGGCTGGTCCTCATCGCGCGGAAATAATCGGGGTCAGAGTCGAATTACCCTACGCTCTCCGCGAATGTGACGACAGTTGGGGTAATTCGACTCTGACCCCGATTATTACGGTCGTACGCCGAACCGCACCGGTCCCGGCACCCTCAGCGGCGCGGCGAGCTCGGCGAACTCGCACAGGAGCGGCCGGGTGTCGCGCGGGTCGATGATCTCCTCGACGTCGTACTTCTCGGCGCTGCGCATGGGCGAGCCGAAGCGCCGGATGCGGGCCTCGATCTCGGAACGCTTCGCGTCAGGGTCCGGGGCGGCCTCGATCTCGGCCTTGTAGGCGGCCTCCAGGCCGCCCGCGATCGGCAGCGAGCCCCACTCGGCCGAGGGCCAGGCCATGCGCATGCAGTAGCGAGTCGAATTCTGGTGCACCGCGCCCGCCACGCCGAACACCTTGCGCACGAGCACCGAGCACCAGGGCACGGTCGATTGCAGCACCGCGCTCGCCGCGCGCATGCCGCAGCGGATGGTCGCGTCGCGCTCGGCGTCGGGACCGATCAGGAAGCCCGGCACGTCGACCAGGTGCACCACCGGCAGGTGGAACACCTGCGCAAGATCGACGAAGCGGGTGATCTTCTCGGAGGCCTTTGCGGTCCAGGCGCCGCCGTAGTGCATCGGGTCGCCCGCCATCAGCGCCACCGGCCAGCCTGACAGGCGCGCCAGGCCCGTGACGATCGGCCGGCCCCAATTGCGCCCCAGCTCGAAGAACGAGCCCTTGTCGACCAGCGCCTCGATGATGCGGCGCATGCGGTAGACCTTCTTCGGGTCGCGCGGCACCGCCTCGATCAGCCACTCTTCGCGCCGCCGTGGGTCGTCGTCACACTGAATACGAGAAGGAAGTTCGTAAACGGAGGATGGCAGGTAGGACAGGAAGCGCCGCGCACGGGCGAAGGCTTCGTCTTCGCTTTCGGCCTCGTCGTCGACCGCGCCGTTGCGGGTGTGGATCTGGCTGCCGCCGAGCTCGTTCTTGTCGAACTGCCGATGGGTGCGCGCGACCACCGGCGGGCCGGCGACGAACAGCTGCGAGCTCTCCTTGACCATCACCGAGTAGTGGCTCGCCACCACGCGCGCCGACCCCAGCCCCGCCACCGATCCGAGCGCGAGCGACACCACCGGCACCTCGCCCAGGTTGTCGGTCCAGGTGTCCCACAGGAAGGCCTTTGGCATCGGCGAGTAGCCGAGCATCTCGAGGTTCTTGACCGAGCCGCCGCCCCCGGTGCCGTCGACCAGCCGGACCATCGGCAGGCGCAGGTCGCGCGCCATGCGCTCGCACTGCAGGAGCTTGCCCTTGATCCCGGCGTCGTTCGCCCCGCCGCGCACGGTGAAATCGTCGCCCGCCACCACCACCGGCCGGCCGTCGATCCTGCCGCGCCCGGTGACCAGGTTGGCCGGGGTGAACGCCTCGATGGTGGTGCCGTCGGCGCCGTAGCGCGCGACGCCTGTCAACGCGCCGATCTCGTGAAACGAATCCGCGTCGAGCAGGCGGTCGATCCGTTCGCGCACCGTGAGCTTGCCGCCGTCGTGCTGGCGCTTGACCTTGTCCGGTCCGCCCATGCGCTGCGCCAGCGCCTCGCGCCTGCGCAGCTCGTCGATTTCGTCCTGCCAGCTCATATGAGACCGGATTCTCGCAGACGTCTACAATGCGCTCCAGGGGAAAACACGAAATGGCGCTGCTCAGGATCAAGTGCGAGGTCGCCGGCAAGGTGGTGCGCATCGAGGCCGCCGCCGGCGCGAGCGTCGCGCAGGACGAGGCGATCCTGATCGTCGAGTCGATGAAAATGGAGATCCCCCTGTTCGCGCCCCGCGCGGGCACGATCAAATCGATCCTGGTAGCCGAAGGCGAGGACGTCGCCGAGGACCAGGAAGCGGCCGTGCTGGAGATCGACTGAATGAAGATGCTCGAGAACAAGGTGGTGGTGGTTACCGGCGCCGGCGGCGGGATCGGGCGCGACTTCGCGCTCGCGATGGCCGCCGAGGGCGCCAAGGTGGTGGTCAACGACGTCGGCGCCTCGGTCTCCGGCGAAGGCAAGGACGCCGGGCCGGCGCAGAAGGTGGTGGACGAGATCAAGGCCAAGGGCGGCGCCGCGGTGGCGAGCACCGACAGCGTGGCCGAGTGGGAGTCCGCCAACCGCATCGTCAAGGCCGCGATCGACGCCTTCGGCCGGATCGACTGCGTGGTCAACAACGCCGGGATCCTGCGCGACCGGTTCTTCTTCAACATGTCGGTCGAAGAGTGGAAGGCGGTGATCGACGTTCACCTGAACGGCTCGTTCTACGTGGCGCGCGCCGCGGCCCCGTACTTCAAGAGCCAGAGCTCGGGCAGCTACGTCAACATGACCTCGACTTCGGGTCTGGTCGGCAACTTCGGCCAGGCCAACTACTCCGCCGCCAAGCTCGGCATCGTCGGGCTGTCCAAGTCGATGGCGCTCGACATGGCGAAGTACAAGGTGCGCTCGAACTGCATCGCGCCCTTCGCCTGGAGCCGCATGATCGGCACCATTCCGGCCGAGACGCCGGAGCAGAAAGCCCGGGTCGAGAAGCTGAAGAGCATGGAAACCTCGAAGATCGCGCCGCTCGCGGTCTACCTCGCGAGCGACGCTTCGGCCGACGTGAGCGGCCAGATCTTCGGCGTGCGGGCGAACGAGATCTTCCTGTTCTCGCAGAACCGGCCCGTGCGCAGCGTGCATCGCGCGGAAGGCTGGACCGCGCAGGCGATCGCCGAGCAGGCGATTCCCGCCATGCGCGCGCAATTCTATCCCCTGGACCGCTCCCAGGACGTGTTCTCCTGGGACCCCATCTGAAGGAAGGCCCGACATGACCGACTTGAGCCGCGCCGATCTCGAAGCGCTCGCGCAATGGGACACGCCCACGATCTGCAACGGCCTCGAGCTGATGGACGCGAAGCACCGCACCGCCGGCTTCACCACCGGCAGCATGGTGTGCTTCGATCCGTCGCTCAAGCCGATCGTCGGCTACGCGCGCACCGCGCTGATCCGCGCCTCGACCC
>JBAUTD010000441.1:0-4983 GCA_049582045.1 Burkholderiales bacterium | reverse complement strand
GCGCTGGTGTGGGCCACGGGCGCTGCGCCGCAGCCCTGGCTCGCCGAGACCGGCCTCACGCTCGACCCGGCCGGGTTCGTGCTGGTCGACCCGACGCTGCGCAGCCTTTCGCACCCGCAGGTCTTCGCCGCGGGAGATACCGCCACGCTGCTCGGGGCGGCGCTGCCCAAGTCGGGCGTGTACGCGGTGCGCCAGGGCGCTGTGCTCGCGCGCAACCTGCGCCGCGCGCTGGAGGACCGGCCGCTCGAGCTGTATACGCCGCAGCGCCTGTCGCTTTCGCTGATCGGCTGCGGCGCGCGCTACGCGATCGCCGCCTGGGGGCCCCTGGCGGCCGAAGGCGAGTGGGTCTGGCGCTGGAAGGACCGCATCGACCGGCGCTGGATCGCGGCCTTCGCCCCGTAGCGACTCCCCGGCCTTCCGTGTCAGGATACTTCGGTCATGACCTTGGTGAATGCCTCGGCCTGCGCATAAGCGAGCCGGACCTCGGCCGCGAGCTGCTCCGGATTCATGGTTTGATATCCGGTCAGCGCGCGTCCCGCCATGATGCGGGCGAAGATTTCCGCCGCCAGCTTCTGAGTGTCGTTCACGCTACCTCCGATCTGTACGAAGAAAAGCCGGGGCAGACCCCGGCTTTTCTTGCCGCCGGTTACGCTGTGGTCAAAACTTGTAGAGCGCGCCCAGGCTGAACACGGCGATGTCGCTTTTCACGCCTGCGTCGTTTCCGACGTCCTTGTATTTCTGCCATTCCAGGCGCATGCCGACCTTTTGCGTGAAGTCGTACTGTCCGCCTAGGCCATAGGTGGCAGACGTGCCGGTGGGGGACTGTTGCACGGCCCCGATGCCAGTCGGGGTCAACGTCGAATCGAGACGCCAAAGGGCGATCCCGAGCTTGCCGAGCAGCGAGAACTGCTCGCTGAGAGGCATGATCCCGACCGCCACGATGTCCCAAGACCTCGCTTTCCAGTTTCCCGATTGCGGTACGCCGGAAACGACGCCGCTCGCGGTGGCTTTGCCCAGCTCGGCGTAGCCGACCTCGGCCGCGAAGTTTCTGTTGACCTGGTAGCCGCCGAAAATCCGGTACGCCGTATCCGAGTCGTCGCAGCTAAGCCCTGCCGCCACAACGCCATTGCAGGCACTCTTGGCCTTCGTCTGGCCAAACGACCCGCCAGCGTAGAAGTTAGGGGTCGACATTTGCGCGTAGAGCGACGAACTGAGGCCGAGGCTCGTTGCGGCCAGCAGCCCGGTAAAGAGCAATTTAACCTTGGTCATCTCGTGAAATCCTTGTACGCGGGAGAATTCCCGGGTTGTAAGTTGCTCCGGCGCGAGCTGCGTCACTGTGCGTTAGGCAGCTTAGCGATCAACTACGGGCGTCGGGATGGTCCAGCTGTTGCATTGCCGCAACGCGCGGGCGGCGCGGCGCGCGGGATCACGGCCCTCGTTTCCTAGGGTGCCGGGCGCGCAGCGACCAGGATCTTGCCGTCGGCCTCGACCACGGTGTCGCCGTGCTGGTTGGCGCACAGCCCGCGCATCACCACGATCCCGCCGCGGTGCTTGGGCTTGTCGAGCTTTTCCAGCACCGTCCATTCGGTGGCCAGGGTGTCGCCGGCTCGCACCGGCGCCTTGAAGCGGCAGGCGTGCTCGAGGTAGGCGATCGCGCTGCCGGCGAAGAACATCCCGACCGGCGCGGACACCAGCGCGCTGGTGAACGGGCCGTGCAGGATCCGCGAGCCGAACTGGGACTGCTGGGCGAACACCTCGTTCACGTGCAGCGGATTGAAGTCGCCGAACAGGCCGGAGCCGAGAACGAAGTGCGTTTCGGTGACCGTCAGGCTCGCGCCGAAGCGCTCGCCGAGCGCCACTTCGTCGTACCACTTGCCGTGGAATACCATGCGATCCTCCCAGTGGAACGATGTACCATACAGCGCGCGTCCTGCCACGATGCGGGCGAAGATTTCCGCCGCGGATTTCTGAGCGTCGTTCACGCTGCCACCGATCGGATGCGCCCGCAGCGGGCGCCGGACAATGCTACCCAGTGGCGTCGGCGTGCTCGCGTGGTGCGCCGCTTAGTTGTGGTTGCTCCCTGCGGCTAGTGGGCGCGGGGTACGATAAGCCTGATGCCAGCTCAGTCCGGTCCAGCGTGGTGCGCGAGGTCCTTTGCGGGAACGAATATCGTGATCCGCTCTAGCTTGTCCATCTGAAGAAAGACGTCCCAATAGTAGTATTGGAGGATGGCGACGACGAGCCCGAGGAGAAGCGTTGAATCTAGAATTAGCTGTGTGCGATACCCCCTCTTGGTGTTCGCTCGCACACCTTCCACCGATTCAGCGATATATCGCTCAATCGCCTTCCTTGAGCGAAGAGATCGGCCCGTTCGCTCCTCCAGAAACTGGAGAAGCTCTTCGCTAGATTCGGTCGCTGGCTGCGGCTTATCTTCCTCCGGCGAGCGACGTCGAGCAGAGTCAACTAGCCACTGCGTTGTGCCTTCGTAGGGGTCGTCATTCTGTTCGTTCATGGCATTCGGATGCCTATGATTGACCAAGATACGCTTGGGGGCTCAGTGCCGTCCAGCCCGATCGCGCGGAATTTATCGAACTGTCCGATACGTGCGCTGAATCAGGAAGGTGCAGGCAAATCAATTCTCGCCGTGGCGCGACGCTCCTGAGCGGAGTTGCTGGACTTGCGGGCACGCGACCGGCTGACGGCGTGCATCTGTGATGCCAGCGGCACCGGCTAGTCCGGCGGGCCTCCTGTGAGTCACACAGCGGGTGTCCCCCGCCAGAATGAAGATGACATCAGAATACTTAGTGGTTCCGGCGAAATTGGTCGCCTCCATGAATCACTTCGTATGGCTTTCCCGCAAATCGGCTGGCTGGGACGACTTCCCGTCGGTATTGCTCTGAGGGCCGGACATGGCAGTCATCGAGAGCAAGCAGCGCATCTTCGATCGCCTCAACGAGTTGGGCTTTTGCGGCGGTACGGCCTGCAGCCGCATCGGAGGGCTCGGCCAGATTTACCATGTGGACGGTGTTGGTCGCGCGGTTGACCGTGAGCGTGTCGATAGCCAAGGGGTGCCACGGCGGGCCCTAGCCTCGAATTTCTTCCCGCGGCCGTCGACGAGCCGACCTGATCCTGGCGCGTCCTCGGCGAGACGATACAATCATCCGATGAACGCTGCCGCTCGCATTCCGGCTTACTCTTACGATGCCCTTACCGCTGAGAACCTCTTCGGGCGATGCGGTGTAACTCCATGATCAGTGGCGCCCCGGATACGAATCGAACGTACGACCTGCCCCTTAGGAGGGGGCCGCTCTATCCACTGAGCTACCGGGGCGCGCGACGCGATTTTACGCCATCCATAATATGAGCCGAGTTCTTGCCTTCGTCTGTCTTGCTTTTCTGCTCGCGGCGCCGCTCGCGCGGGGGCAGGACTATGCGCGCGAGAAGCGCTGGGCGGACGAGGTGGTGCCGAACGTGGTGGTGGGGGACGCGGTCTGGCTGAAGGAAAAGGAGGGGCGGGAGTTTCTCGGGCTGTACACGGCGGTGAAGGGCGCCAAGCGCGCGGTGCTGCTGGTGCACGGGATCGGGGTGAATCCGAATCACGGCATCATCGGTGAGCTGCGGGTGGCGCTCGCCGACATGGGCTACGCGACGCTGTCGATCCAGATGCCGGTGCAGGCCGCGGACGCGAAGGCCGCGGACTATTACCCGATGCTGTTTCCCGAGGCGACCGAGCGCATCGGCGCGGGCGCGGCCTGGCTCGAGGGCAAGGGCTACGCGCACCCGGTGCTGCTGTCGCACAGCCTGGGCTCGTGGATGAGCGAGTCGTATTTTGCCGCCACGCCCGATGCGCCGTTCGCGGCCTGGGTGTGCCTGGGGCGCGGCGGGCCGTTCGGCGATCTGGCAAACGTGCGCGTGCCGGTGCTCGACGTTCGCGGCGCGAACGACTTGCCGCAGGTGCTGCGCTCGGCCGCGGAGCGGGCTCACGTGCTCGATCTGATTCCCCGCTCGAAGCAGATCTCGATCGCGGGCGCGGATCACTTCTACACCGGGCGCGAGCAGGCGCTCGAGGACGCGGTCCGGTCGTTCATCGACGGGCTGCCGTGACGCTCACCGAGCTGCGCTACATCGTCGCGGTGGCGCGCGAGCGGCATTTCGGGCGCGCGGCCGAGTCGTGCTTCGTGTCGCAGCCGACGCTGTCGGTGGCGATCAAGAAGCTCGAGGAGGAGCTGGGCGTGACGCTGTTCGAGCGCGGCCCGGGCGAGGTGTCGGTGACGCCGGTCGGGCAGCGCGTGGTCGAGCAGGCGCAGCGCGTGCTCGAGGGCGCGACGCACATCAGGGAGATCGCCGCCGCGGGGCACGACCCGCTCGCCGAGCCGCTGCGCCTGGGGGCGATCTACACCATCGGCCCCTACCTGCTGCCCAAGCTGGTGCCGATCCTGCGCAAGGCCGCGCCCGGGATGCAGCTCCTGATCCAGGAGAACTTCACCCAGCGCCTGGGCGAGATGCTCAAGCAGGGCGAGGTGGACGTGATCCTGATCGCGCTGCCGTTCGAGGAGCCCGGGATCGTGACCCGCGCGGTGTACGACGAGCCGTTTCTGGTCGCGGTGCCGCAGGGCCATCCGTGGGAGAAGAAAAAGAGCGTGACCGCCGACGAGCTCACCCAGGAGAGCCTGCTGCTCCTGGGCGAAGGGCATTGTCTGCGCGACCAGGTGCTCGATTTCTGCCACGCCGCGGCGCGCTCGCCGCACCGCAGCCACCTCGCCAGGGCGCTCGAGGGCGGCTCGCTCGAGACCATCCGCCAGATGGTGGCGAGCGGAGTCGGGATCACGGTGCTGCCGTCGACCTCGGTCGACGCCGGCGGCAAGAGCGGGCTGATCCGCATCCGCCCGTTCGCCAAGCCGGTGCCGCAGCGGCGCGTCGCGCTCGCCTGGCGCAGGAGCTTTCCGCGCCCGCAGGCGGTCGAGGCGCTGCGCCAGGCGATCC
>JBAUTD010000440.1:0-2141 GCA_049582045.1 Burkholderiales bacterium | reverse complement strand
CGCATGCGCGAGCTGGTGGCCGACAGCCTCGACGCGGGCGCGATCGGGCTCTCGACCGGCCTGTTCTACGCCCCGGCGAACGCGGCGCCGACCGAGGAGGTGATCGAGCTGTGCGCGCCGCTGCGCGAGCGGGGCGCGCTCTACGTCACCCACATGCGCGACGAGGCCGACCACCTGCTCGAGTCGCTGGATGAGACCTTCCGTATCGGGCGCGAAGCGGGGGTGCCCGCGTTCATCTCGCACCACAAGGCCGCGGGCGTGGCGAATCACGGCAAGACCCGCCAGAGCCTGGCGGCGATCGAGGCGGCGATGAGGGCGCAGCCGGTGGCGCTGGATGCCTATCCGTACGCGGCCTCTTCGACGGTGCTGCGCTGGGACATGGCGGCGCGCGCGGCGAAGACCCTGGTCACGTGGTCCAAGGCGCATCCGGAGTTCGCGGGAAAGGCGCTCGACGAGGTCGCGCGCGCGATGGGCTGCTCTGCCGAGCAGGCCGCGTCCAGGCTGCAGCCGGCCGGGGCGGTGTACTTCCAGATGAGCGAGGAGGACGTGCGGCGCGTGCTCGCCTTCGCGCCCACGATGATCGGCTCGGACGGCCTGCCGCACGACGTCCATCCGCACCCGCGCCTGTGGGGCACCTTCCCGCGCGTGCTCGGCCACTATGCGCGCGACGAAGGGCTGTTCACGCTCGAGCAGGCGGTGCACAAGATGACAGGCCTGTCGGCGCGCAACTTCGGGCTCGAAGGCCGCGGCCTGGTCGCCCCCGGCGCCTTTGCCGACCTCACGCTGTTCGACCCCACGCGGGTGTGCGACACCGCGACCTTCGAGCATCCCGCCGCGCCCGCCGAGGGCATCGAGCTGGTGATGGTCAACGGGCAGATCGCATGGCGCGACGGAAATGCCACCGGAGCGCGCGCGGGACGGGTGCTGCGGCGGAACACGCCTTCCTAGCGCTCAAGGCCCAGTCGCGCCCTGGTCTTCCCGCTGTGAGGCAGCTTTGATAGCCTTGCGATCGTTCAGCTTCGCTGCTTTGTCATAGCTGCTGCGTGGCGACATCGCCTGAGCGGTAGGATCATTGGTAGGAGGGGAGAGAATGAACACATCTAGCGTTGCGGCCCTGGCCGCAGCCCTGGTCGTCGCTGGCTGCGCGACGCCCACGGTGGTCGAAACGGTCAAGCCGGGCGACTCCGGTCTGACCTGCCCGCAGCTACAAAACGAGTTCGCCGACGCCGAGCAGTTCCGCAAGCATGCCGAGAGCGAAAAGGGCATGACGGGCGGCAATGTCGCGCGCGCGCTGTTCTTCTGGCCAGCGATACTCGGCTCCTACTCGAACGCCAACGAGGCGATCAGCGCCGCCGACGCCCGCAAGGTGCACTTGGCGAACTTGATGGATAGCAAGCACTGCGCAATCCCTGGCACGGTCGCGCTGGTTCCGGCCCCGGTGCCGGAAAGTGCAAGGGCCGCCGTCGCCGCGCGCGGGACGAATGCGCCGACCTCAACGGCCGCACCTGGGCTACCGCTCGCCGGGACGACGTGGACTTATGGAGCCGTGGAGCGGATCTACTCCGACCGACAGGTCGAGGTGACCGTGCGCGTCGTGCGCGTCGATGACACCATTGTGGAGGAATTGCTCACAAGCAACGTTGACGGCGCAAAGGACCTACGGCGCGACGTCGACGCACGCAAGTCGATGTTCCTGGAGTATCCCATCGAGTCGAACGACGACCTGGTGGAGCTTTCACCGTACCTGCTCGCGATCAACGGCGGCAACGTTCCGTCGGATATTCAACGTCCCACCGGCTACCCGCGGGGCAACGGGTCTCTACCGCCATGGGCAATCACGATCAACAATCGGAGCTGGGAGCGCGTTACCGTCCACGCCGGGACCTTCACCGCCCTGCGGATCGACGTGGCCGGCAATCGGGACCATGGAATGCGAGGACGCGGGAACGAAGCCGAAGGTCGATTCGAGATGACCATCTGGTACGCACCGGAAGTGAAGCGATTCATCAAGTTGGTGCGCAAGGCATGGTCGGCTGATACATTCAATCCGGCGCAGACCGAGGATAGCGAGGTCGAGTTACTCAGCTATCGACCCTCGTCCTAGCCGTTCATGCGCCGGCCGAGTCGATCGCGAGCGTCGT
>JBAUTD010000439.1:0-3044 GCA_049582045.1 Burkholderiales bacterium | reverse complement strand
CGACGCACTCGCTCGCGCCCGCGGCGCTGCCGGGCGCGGCCGTTACGCCGACGCCGGCTGCGCTGCAGCCCGACCTGGTGGTCCAGAACGGCGGCGTCTACCTGAACGGCGGCCGCCTCCTGACTTTCGGCAGCACGGCTCAAATCACCTCAACCGCGATCGCGCCTTCCGGCCCAAAGAAGACGCCGCCGCGGGTGCCGTCCTGCACCTTCGACGGGTCCTTCACGATCAGGAACGCGGGCGGCGGACCGGCGCCGGCCGTCGACGTCTACACCTGGTTCGAGCAGCCGCAGGGGCCCCAGGTCGGCAAGATGTTGGATGTGGGCTACGGCAACCCGGCGCTTGCGCCGGGCGGCACGCAGATGTGGAGCTTCCGCGCCACGCTGATGCAGGGGGCGTACGTATTTCACCTGGTGATCGACCCCAAGCGCCTCAACAAACAATACGCGCTCAACCTGATGCTGAGCTGCCGCAGCGGCGGCATTGCGCAGATGCAGGCGCCGAATGCGCTGCACCCGGGGCCCCAGCCGCTCGCCGCCCCGCCTTCGGGCATCGCGCCTTCCGGTGGGATCGGCATCGCGCGCATGGGGGCGCATTCGTTCATGCAGGTCGAAGGCGTGGCGGGCGAGAGCAACGATCTCGCCCACCGGGGCTGGATCGAGCTGCTGAGCGCGAGCTGGCGCGACGAGGGAGCGGACGGCAGCCGTAGCGGCTGCCAGCGGATCCGGTTTGCCGCCGCGAAGCTCGTCGACAAGTCCTCCGCGCAGCTTGCCGGTCTGGCGGTTTCCGGCCGGCCGACGGCGATCACGGTCGACGGCCCGGGAGGACGTCGCACGCTGCAACGGGCGATGATCACTTCGGTGACGCCTTCCGGCGGCGGAGAGCGCCCGCAGGAATCGGTTTCGGCGACGGGCAGCTACTGCCCGTAAGGCGCCGCGACGCGCGGTGCTGCACTTGTCGAGCGAAAGGATCGACTAGCGGACAAGAGAAGGAGGGGGGGCATGAAACGAGTCCTGACGATCGCGCTGCTGCTGCTCGGCTGCGCGTCGATGCAGCCCGCACGCGCGGCGGTGCCTCCGGGGCTGAAGACGCTCATAGACGTCCTGGCGGTCGCGCTCGGCGAGCCGGCGCTGAGCGACGCGGCGCCCATGATCGACTGCGTCATCAATAACGGGCCTGACGCCTGCTTCGACGTCGAGGGCCTGGCCGAAGCGCAGGGCAAGAAGGCGGTGGCGAAGTTCATTCCGACCGATCCCATGATCCAGGCGGTGGTAGCGATCATCCAGGCGGTCAACAAGCGCGACTGGCTCAAGGTTCTAGAGCTGACCGGTACCGATGTCCTGCTGCGCGTCGCGTGTCATGCCGGATTGACCGTCGTCGGGCCGGTGCAGGGGTTTGTCTGCAACGGCCCATTCGACAAAGTCATGCACATGGCCAAGCCCGTAATCAAGACGGTTCTCGTCTTCGTGGGCGATCCGACACCGAAGCATCTTCTCGCCGTGATCGAATCGAACGTCGATCCGGATCTTGCCTGCAGTCTGACTCCCGAGTTTCCCGGCAAGCCCGAGCTCTGCGGCGCGCTGGGCGAGCTGGTGCAGCTCGGCAAGGACGCGGTCAAGCTCGCCGGCAGCGCCGGCAAGGCGCTCTGGTACGGGGCGGGCGACGTGCTCGGCCTGAACGACCCGAAGGCGATCAGCCAGGAGGACTACTACGCGCTCGCCTGGGCGCCCTGGTACCACGCCGGCACCGTGCTGTGCCTGCGCAACGGCTGCAAGGGCATCGGCGACATCGCCGGGCACGTGTGGCACCCGTGCAAGGATTACTTCGCCTCGCACGACATGACCTCGAGCACGGCGCAGGACGCCTGCGACAACATGCGCGACCGCAAGTTCTACCCGCAGGTGAAGGCGTTCGCCAAGCTGATGCCCGCCGCCGCGGACGCCTACGTCGAGGTCGCGCGGCCGCTGGCGAAGATGTACGCGGTGACCGACTACGGGAGCACCCAGATGCTCCTGAAGAACAAGGCCACGCTGGTGCAGGGCTGCGTCAACAAGCTCGCGCTCGGGTTCCCGTTCCCGCCGCCCGACCCGGGGCGCTGCGAGGCGATCAGGCAGTCGCAGTTCTACAACCAGGGCGTGTTCGCGCAGGTGATGCACCAGGCCTACTCGAGCTGCCTCAGCGACGCGAATAAGCAGCTCCCGTCGCCGACCGCCTGGGCCTCCGCGTGCAACGCCGCGGCGCCGAAGTTCGTCGCGCTGCTCAACGAGGAGGCGGCGGCGCTGCAGCAGAAAGTGCCGGGATTGGCGGCCGAGGGCTGCCTGCCGCCCCTCGGCTGGAACGAGCCCATGGGCATCAAGCTCGAGTGCCGCACCTACACCGCCTACCAGGACTGCCTCGGCGTCATGAGCGGCGCCAGCAACCCGCAGGCGCACTGCGCCTACGACCAGCAGAAGGCGGACAAGGACATCGTGAGCAAGATCATGGCGGCGCTCGGCCACAAGCGCTGCGCGGCGAACGACGCCCAGATCGAGTGCTCGCGCCCGTGGAAGCGGGAGAAGTGCCTGATCCTGCGCGCGCAGCTGACGAGCGGCGCGCCCACCGCGATTCAGTGCAAGGACGGCCCGCCCGCACAGGTGTTCGCTTTCGCCGTCATGACGCAGGAGGCGAAGAACGTCATGCTCGCGTTGAACGGAGGAGCGAGCAACGAGAAGAAGACGACGGGCGGCCTGATCGTCAAGCCGCTGATGGCGCCGAACAACCATGGCTGCAAGACGACCTGGGATCCGCTTGCGATCGGCTGCAGCGACCCGAACACCCCGCTGCAGGTTCCCGGCCACCCGAATTTCGCTCCGTGCCCGCCGACGCTTAGCGAGGACGGCGTCGATGCGCCCTGCCTGAGGACGAGCCTCAATAAGCACCTGGAGCAAACCACCTCGACGAAGGAACAGCGAACCCTCGGGGTCGGCGCGGGGCCGGCACCGCATTCCGACGCTCCTCCGGTGCGCCTCGGCACCGCGCGCCCGGGCGCCCGCACCGCGCAGCAC
>JBAUTD010000438.1:0-1819 GCA_049582045.1 Burkholderiales bacterium | reverse complement strand
CTCGAGCGCCGCGCGCGTGGCCTCGAGCAGGCGCTCGCCTTCGACGCGGTGCTCCGCAAGCGCGCGCGCCTGCATGTCCTCGCGCGCGTGCTCGTAGGATTCGCGCAGCATGCGCTCCACGTCGCCGTCGCTCAGGCCGTAAGAGGGCTTGACCGTCACCGACGCTTCCGCGCCGCTGGTCTTCTCGCGCGCCGAGACCGACAGCAGGCCGTCGGCGTCGACCTGGTAGGTCACCAGGATCCGCGCCGCGCCCGCCGCCATCGGCGGGATGCCCTTGAGATCGAAGCGGGCGAGCGAGCGGCAATCCGACACCAGCTCGCGCTCGCCCTGCACCACGTGGAAGCTCATTCCCGTCTGCCCGTCCTTGAAGGTGGTGAACTCCTGCGCGCGCGCGACCGGGATGGTCGAGTTGCGCGGCACGATCCGCTCCACCAGCCCGCCCATGGTCTCGACGCCGAGCGAAAGCGGGATCACGTCGAGCAGGAGCCAGTCCTCTCCGCTGGGCTTGTTGCCCGCCAGCACGTCGGCCTGCATCGCGGCGCCGAGCGCGACCACCTTGTCGGGGTCGAGGTTGTTGAGCGGCGCGCGGCGGAAGAACTCGCCCACCGCGCGCTGGATCTGCGGCATGCGCGTCGCGCCGCCCACCATCACGACGCCCTTGATGTCGTCCACGGTGAGGCCCGCGTCGCGCAGCGCCTTGCGCGTGGGCCCGAGCGTCTTTTGCACCAGGTTCTGGGTAATCTGGCAGAACTTCTCAGTGGTGAGGCACAGGTCGACCCATTCGCCCGAGGACAGCCTGTCGCTGAGCTGCGCCTCGCCGTGGGTGGTCAGGTATTCCTTGGCCTCACGCGACTTGACCAGCAGCTTGCGCATGTCGCGCGGCCCGAGCGGCGCGAGCTTCGCTTCCTCGACGATCCAGCAGAACACGCGCTGGTCGAAATCGTCTCCGCCCAGCGCGGCGTCGCCCGCGGTGGCGACCACCTCGAACACGCCTTTGGCCAGCCTGAGAATCGAAATGTCGAAGGTGCCGCCGCCGAGGTCGTACACCGCGTAGATGCCTTCCGCAGCGTTCTCCAGCCCGTAGGCGATCGCGGCGGCGGTCGGCTCGTTCAGCAGCCGCAGCACGTTCAGGCCGGCGAGCTTGCCTGCGTCCTTGGTGGCCTGGCGCTGGGCGTCGTCGAAGTAGGCCGGCACGGTGATCACCGCGCCCGCCAGCTCGCCCCCGAGCGAGGCCTCGGCGCGCGCGCGAAGCGTCTTCAGGATCTCGGCCGACACCTCGACCGGGCTCTTCACCCCGGCGCAGGTCCTGATTCTCAGCATTCCCGGCGAGTCGACGAAGTCGTAGGGCGCGTTCTCGACGTGCGCGACGTCCTTCACCCCGCGCCCCATGTAGCGCTTGACCGAGACGATGGTGTTCTTCGCGTCCTCCGACTGGCGCGCCTGGGCCGGGTAGCCGACCTCGACCCTGCCGTCGGGCAGGTAGCGCACGATCGAGGGCAGCAGCACCCGCCCCTGCTGGTCCGGCAGAGTGCCCGGCACGCCGTTGCGCACCGTCGCCACCAGCGAGTTGGTGGTGCCCAGGTCGATGCCGACCGCGAGGCGCCGCTCGTGCGGCGCCGGCGACATGCCCGGCTCGGATATCTGCAGCAGCGCCATCAGGCTTCCAGCGCCTCGTAGGCGAGGTCGATCTCGGCGTCGAGCTTGTCCAGGAACATCAGCTTGCGGGTCAGCTCGGCGGCGCCGGCGTGGTCGCGGCGCTCGTCGAGCGCCTCGCCGAGCGCGCGCTCGAGTTCCCGTTTGTCGTCGCGCAGCGAGGCGC